>JAIRZQ010000155.1 GCA_031267135.1 Prevotellaceae bacterium | reverse complement strand
TTTCCTGTCGCCACGCGCCAAAACTCTGTTCCTGCCTTTCCGAACTTCATTGATAAATACAGTTCACCCCGGTTATTTTTGTCAACGGCAAGCATAATTATATCCTCGGCCGTTAAAATGGGGAATGGATTCACTGCATAAAATTCATCTGTTTTATCCAACTGTCGTACAAACCCGCTGTCAGTATCAGATATGCAATACCAACCTGTCATAAGCGTGGAATTTGCCAAATTCTTTTCATGGCACTCTTCCAAACTTAAATTTCTAATTTCGACCTTTTTTTTACTTTGGGATCCGCAACCTGTTGTCAAAAACAGCAATAACATAACTGCAATAAACAGGTATTCTCGGTTCATTCTGTTATTATTCATTTTTGTTTACCGTTTTTGATGCTCCGAGAGTTAAATTCGATGCTTAAAAGTCAAATTTGATACTCAGAGAGTCGAGTTCGATACTTTAAAAGTCAATTTTGATATTCAGAGAGTCAAGTTCGATGCTTTGAGAGTAGATTTTGATGCTCCAAGAGTCAAATTTGATATTCAGAGAGTCAAGTTTGATACTTTAAAAGTCAATTTTGATATTCAGAGAGTCAAGTTCGATGCTTTGAGAGTAGATTTTGATGCTCCAAGAGTCAAATTTGATATTCAGAGAGTCAAGTTTGATGCTTTGAGAGTAGATTTTGATGCTCCAAGAGTCAAATTCGATGCTTTAAAAGTCAAACTTGATACTCAGAGAGTCAAATTCGATACTTTAAAAGTCAATTTTGACACTCCGAAAGTCAAATTCGGCTTTCGGAGCATCAAAATCTGTTTTTCAAACCATACTTTCGCCGGTTTCGGTTTCAGCTTCGCCTGCTTTACGCTTCGCGCCCGGGAAGCGTTTCTTCAGTTCTTCGTACACTGCCTTTGCTCCCGTTACATCCTGACGGGCTGCAACCTTCACCGAATTGTAGAATACAAGCGCCGCCTGGTAGGCTTCACTGCCGGCAAGCATCGATGTGTCGTCAACCGCCTCGTTGAGCTGCTTCGTGGTATTGTTCAAAACGAATAAGTTGCGGGCGTCCGCATAGTCCGTGTCAAACTCTGCCATATCAAGATATGGCGGACAGAGATTAGGGTTTTGCACTGCAAATTCATGCGCCTTTTCAACAAAGCCTATTGTTTTTTCGCCCATTTTCGGCAATGTGTGCCGTTCTGCCGACGTAAGAGGCGTTACGTAAGGCAGCAGCAGCGCGTTTGCCTGATTCACCAAGTCCTGCACCTGCGACAGCACGCCGGCAGGAATAAATTTTGCATGTTTGTTTTCCATGACATTTACATTTTAATTAATTGAAACATTTTTTAATAATTTAACTTCGCAAAGATAATGATTTTCTTGTATTAAAGATGATGCTTTTGATATAAAGCAGTCAAAAACCGGGAATTGCAGGCAGAAACCATGCTTTCATAAACAGGTAGAATCTGTTTGTATAGTACAAATGAGGACTATAATGTTTATAATACAAATTTATTTTCCATTTTTTCTTTCTCTTTATGAAGTTTAAAAACAAGTTCTCGACAATAATAATATCCATCCCAAACTTTATCGGTTAAATCTTTCCTATAGCTGTTAATGTAAACTTCAACCGGTGGATTATTTGCTTTTTCTAGTCTTAAAAAAAGAGAATAAAAACGATTTAAGAAGAAATCTCTATCTAATAATCGTTTTTGATCTAACATTTTTGCATCTTCAAAGTAATTAAATAATTTAATAACAGCTTCATTTTCTCTTAAAACTTTAATTCTATTGATAGAATCGATATTAGAATTAAACCATTTCAGTTTATTTCTAACCCATGCTCTCATTTCCACTATTTCAGGATCTGTTTTATAATTACGATAATCTGTATACCTATTATTAAAATCATTACATAATTCCAATGTTCGTTCAATTTTTACAATACTTAAGTGAGATTCATAATTTTCTTGTCCAACTTTATACAGAAAGTACGTAGCAACTGCTAATAAAACCGTAGCTATTAGAAAAAAATATCGTAGATAAACCGATATGTTCCCGGAAATTTGAAATGTGTTTTTTTCATTTTTCTATCCCTGATTCGTGTCGGGCGCAACTTCTAAGTTAGTTATAATATTTATTTTCAAATTTCACCAAATAAAAAGCGGACTTACCAATCCGCTCCAGAGGTTGTGAGAATTACCCGAAAATCAAACAAGTAAATCCGCATTTATGCGAACACTAACTTATTCTTGATTTTCGTCTGAAATTTCTCACATTTCTGGAACAAGAATACAACAAAATGTCATTCTATATGTCTTTTTTTGTGCAATTTAGCATACTGTTTTTCATTTTTATTCTACATATTTTACTTTAAATAAAATTAATAGTGCAAAATTATAAAAATTATTTCAAATTATCCAAGTCGAAGCAAAAATATTTTAACAAACGAAACCGCATTTATAATTTCCCCTGTTGTCAGGTAATTCAAAAAAATCGTGTAAATTTGCACTCGGTTATAATAAAATGGAAAATACAAAATGTTTTTGAATTTCAAGCCAAAGCTGTTTGTTACATTAAGAAATTATACAAAAGACAAATTCATTGCCGATTTAATGGCAGGACTGATAGTCGGAATTGTAGCGCTGCCGCTCGCCATAGCATTTGGAATAGCGTCGGGCGTGAGTCCCGAGCAGGGCTTGATTACCGCAGTCATAGGAGGATTTATTGTATCGTTTCTGGGAGGCTCAAACGTGCAAATCGGAGGACCTACAGGCGCTTTCATAATTGTTGTTTTCGGCATTGTCGCCAATCCGGAGCTTGGAGTTTCGGGGCTGGCAATGGCAACCGTTATAGCAGGAATTATGTTAATACTGATGGGCTTTCTGAAGCTTGGAACCATAATAAAATTTATCCCCTACCCTATTATTGTCGGATTTACAAGCGGCATTGCCCTTACCATTTTTTCGACACAGATAAACGATTTGCTGGGTCTGTCGATAAGCGACATGCCGGGCGATTTTATTTCAAAATGGGAAGCATATTTCAACAATATCGGAAATATTAATTTTATTGCCGCAGGATTAAGCGTTACAAGCGTTTTCATCATAATCATTACGCCGAAGTTTCTTAAAAAAATACCCGGTTCGCTTATTGCCATTTTGCTGGTAACGGTTATTGCTTATTTTTTGAAAAAATACGCAAACATAACCGAAATAACAACAATAGGCGACAGGTTTCCGGATTTGAGCGCAAGTATAAAATTTACAGGATTTGAATTGCCGACAATTGAAAAAATAAACCGGCTGCTGCCTTCGGCGTTTACGCTGGCAATGCTTGGCGGAATAGAATCGCTGCTTTCGGCAACAGTTGCCGATGGCGTTACCGGCGACAGCCATAATTCAAATACCGAGCTTATTGCTCAGGGTGCGGCAAACATTGTTGTTCCGTTTTTCGGCGGCATTCCCGTAACCGGCGCTATTGCCCGCACAATGACAAATATCAACAACGGCGGGCGAAGTCCTGTTGCAGGAATTGTTCACGCGGCAGTGCTTTTGCTTATAATGCTTTTTTTCATTCCGCTTGCCGGATATATTCCCATGGCATGCCTTGCAGGCGTTTTGGTGATTGTGTCGTATAACATGAGCGAATGGAGAACCTTCTGTTCGCTGGTAAAAAATTCAAAGTCGGACGCTACAGTGCTGATAACAACATTTTTGATAACAACAGTGTTTGACCTTACGGTAGCCATCGAAATAGGACTGCTGCTTGCAATGCTGCTGTTCATGCGCCGCATGATTGAAGTAAGCAACGTTTCGGTTACAACAGATGTAATCGACCTGTCGAAAGAAAAGGAAATATACCACAGCGAAGAAAAACTTGCCTTGAAAAAAGGCGTTGAAGTTTATGAAATAGATGGCCCGTTTTTCTTTGGCATCGCAAATAAATTTGATGCATACATGAAAGTCATCGGCGAAAAGCCGAAAGTAAGAATAATCAGAATGAGAAAAGTTCCGTTTATGGATTCCACAGGCTTGCGAAATCTCGAAATACTGTACCGCCTGTCTAAAGCCGAAGGTATTGTAATAGTGCTGTCGGGCGTAAACGAGCGCGTGAGGCAAATGCTCGTCGTATCGGGATTATCGGAAAAAATCGGCGCGGAAAATATTTGCGACCATATAAGCAAAGCCGTTGAGAAGGGAAACAGTTATATCAAATAAGCATGGCAAACAAAAAAAAGAAAAGCGAACCTTCGGCTCTAAAAAAGGCAAAGCGAACGCATCGCCAGACAATAATATTTAATGATATCGAAATGAGCGTTATTACAAACTTTTGCAACAAATATAAAATTACGAAGCGAACAAAATTTTTTCGCGAAGCAATAATATCAACCATTTTGCAGAAACTTGAAGAAAATCATCCGACACTGTTTTAATAAAATGAATAAAACATGCAACTTGTAAACAAGAAACGAAATTATGTCTAACTAATGCTTTTAATGATTAATAAAAAATGAAACGTCCGATAATAATTTCGGGACCATGCAGCGCCGAAACAGAAGAACAAACAGTAATAACCTGTACAAAACTTGCCGAAACGCAAAAAGTGGATATTCTGCGCGCAGGAATATGGAAGCCGCGAACAAGCCCCGAATCGTTTGAAGGCGTTGGAGAACTTGGCTTGATATGGCTCAAAAATGCAAAGAGAATTACAGGTTTGCCTGTAGCTGTTGAAGTGGCAAATGCCGAACACGCGCACAAGGCGCTTCTGCACGACGTGGATTACGTATGGATTGGCGCGCGTACAACCGTAAATCCGTTTAATGTAAAAGAAATTGCCGGCGTTTTGAAAGGAACCAAAGCTAAAGTTTTAATAAAAAATCCTATAAATCCCGATTTGTCGTTATGGGTTGGCGCAATAGAACGAATTGCCCATACGCGCGGAATAGAAAACATTTGGCTTGTACATCGCGGATTTTCGGCTTACGGATACAGCGAATATCGCAATGTGCCTTTGTGGCATCTGGTTTTTGATATTCGCTGCCAGTTTCCCGAAATAAAAATCATTTGCGACCCGTCTCATATATGCGGAAACCGTAAAAACCTGCACAAAGTATCTCAAATCGCCGCCGATTTAAATTATGATGGACTGATGATAGAATCGCACATATATCCCGATGCGGCATGGAGCGATGCAAGTCAGCAAATCACTCCCGATGAACTGAACGTGCTGCTCTCATCTCTGAAATGGCGCAATGCAAACAACAGCAGTTCCATATTTTCATATTCACTGAACAATATACGTTCCGAAATCGATCAGATTGACTCCGATTTGTTTGAACTGCTGAGCAGAAGAATGAAGCTCGCAGAAGAAATAGGACGAATAAAACTGACGGGCAATGTTTCCATTTATCAGGAGCAGCGATGGAATAACGTTGTAGAAAGAATCATTGCGCGGGCAAAGCGGCTCAACATCAGCGAAACGTTTATTCATGCAATTCTTGATGCAATTCATTCTGAAAGCATAAGCAGACAGAATGAGATTATGAACAGGACTTGAGTTTTATTTTCATCAGTCTGTTTCTGTAGCGAATAAATAAAATTCCGGTAAATACCGTTATCGAAAATCCGAATACGTTAGATAAGGCAATTCCCAGTCCGAATCCTTCGGGCGCTATAAAAATGTAGGTTGATGTTACAGCCGTCATAAACAGCGCCGGAATAAGCGATATGAAATAGTTTTTATTGCTTCGGCAAAGATAGACAGTGATTGCCCAAAGCGTAAATACAGCCAAAGTTTGGTTGCACCATGCAAAATATCGCCATAAAACGCCGAAAGGAACAAAAAACAGGATTATGAAAGTAAGCGCGAAAATAGGCATGGCAACCAGCAAGCGTTTAGATAACCGTTTTTGATTTACATGCAAAAAATCGGCAGCAATCAAACGCGCCGAGCGCAAAGCGGTATCGCCCGAAGTAATCGGCGCAGCAACCACGCCAAGCAAAGCAAGCAGTCCGCCAAATGTTCCAAGCCATGTTTTGGATATTATGTTTACAACTTCGGCGCCGGTATTTGAACTTTCGGGAAGCGATGCTGCATAATCCTGCAAACCATCAACAGAACCGAAAAACGAAGCTGCAGCAGCTGCCCAAATCAGCGCCAGAATGCCTTCGGCAACCATTGCCCCGTAAAAGCATCGCCGTCCGTATTTTTCGTTTTTCAGACATCGCGCCATCATCGGCGACTGTGTTGCGTGAAATCCGGATATGGCGCCGCACGCTATCGACACAAACATCATTGGAAATATCGGCAATCCTTCGGGATGCCTGTTTGCCAAGCCGTCTGTAATTTCAGGTATGGGCGCACTGTTCGCAAACAGTGAAACCAGTATTCCTGCCGCCATAAACAGTAAAACAGCGCCAAACAAAGGATAAATCCTTCCTATTAGCTTATCGACAGGAAGAAGCGTTGCCAGAATATAATAACCGAAAACAATAACCGTCCACCAGAGAACGCTTACGTAATTATGCGTCATTCCGGCAAGCAATCCTGCAGGACCCGAAATGAATACCGCTCCAACCAAAATCATAAGCAGCAGCGAAAAAATCCTCATAAACTGCCTTGCAGCAATGCCAAGCTCCTTTCCGTTAAGTTCCGGCAAACTTGCACCTCCGCTGCGAACAGACATCATTCCAGAAAAGTAATCGTGAACCGCTCCTCCGAAAATCGTTCCGAAAACAATCCATAAAAATGCAGCAGGCCCGAACATCATTCCCATTATTGCGCCGAATATCGGTCCCAGTCCTGCAATATTCAAAAACTGAATAAGAAATATGCGCCACCACGACATTGGAACGTAATCGACATTGTCGGTCATTGAGTATGCCGGTGTCTGCCTGTGCCTGTCGATTCCGAAAATGCGCTCGGCAAATTTACCGTACACAAAATATCCTGCAATTAAAGCTGCAACTGCAAAGCAAAAACTTATCATATTTTTATGTTTATTTGATTCCGTAAAATTATAAAAAGTTTATAACTTACGACTAAATAAAGTCTTTTTTGTCAGTTTTTTTAAGTATAACGCCAATAAATACCACAAACTCCATAACAAAAAAAGTTTGCAGGGCAAAAAACTCTCTCATTGGTGCGACACTCTGCTTCGTGTCGATTATGAAATGACGCTGCACTCCTTTAAAATACTAAACTACCTTTGACGAAGGCGAGGGATTTTCTCCCGGAAGGAGACATTAAGAAATAACCGTTTGCGCAGGCTTTCCTTATTCCTGCATCCTGACGGTCAGCCCGTTTTTCTTTTTTCTCTATATGGATATAAATTTCTTCACTGATGCGCGTAAATTTCTTCCTAAATGAAAATAAATTTTCTCCTAAATAAAAATAAATTTCTTCCTAAGTGAAAATTTATTTCTTTCTAAATGAAAATTATTTTTCTCCTAAACGGAAATTTTCCTCCATACGGATAGAAATTTATCCGCTTCAATTCAAAAAAATAATCTCTGAAATATGGCAATATAAAACACACTTAAAAATATATTAAAACAGGCACAAACAGTTCTTCCGGCGCAATTTGGCGCAGGCGTTCACTCGCACAACATGAATGAATACCACAAACTCCGTAACAAAAAAAGTTTGCAGGGCAAGAACTCTGCAAACTTTTTATTTTGGCATGCTGTACGAACAGGTTATTATTTGCGTTTGCGTTTTGCCGCCGAGCGTTTCATCAAAACAAAAATAATAAACAATACTACAATCGCTCCCGCTAAATAATAAACCGTACAGTCGCAGCTTTCGGCTGACTCGTTTGTCGGGTTGCCGTACAGGTCATAAAACTCGATTTTGCCATCGGCAGCATACGGTTTAAGGGCATTTGCATATTTTTTGTCGCCTACTACTATAATCCATGCATTTTTCGGGTGAATATATTTTTCAGCCGCTTCCTTAATATCTGCTATTGTAAGAGCATCGATTTGCTTCAGATAATTTTTGAAATAATCGGCAGGTAAATTATATTTTTCGATTGCAACAGCAAATTTGGCAATAGTTCCGGGCTGTTGCAGGCTGCGTCCGAAACTGCCCATTGCAAACGCTTTTGCCGAAGCAAGGTCTTTTTCGGATACGGCGCTGTCTGTCATTCTTTGCATTTCGAAAAGAATTTGGCTGACCGCGCTGTCGGTAACATCGTTTCTGACGCTTGCCGATGCCGAATAATATCCTGTTACGTCATCTGCGGCAAGGTCGTTGTAACAGCCGTATGTATAACTGTGAGTTTCGCGAAGATTTTGAAATAAACGTCCGCTTGCTCCGCCGCCTAAAATATGAGTCATAAGATTTGCCTTAAAATAATCAGCGTTATAATATTTATAATCGACAGGATAGCAGATATTGATTTCAGACTGTGCAGCATCTTCCTTATGCACAAATGCTACGCGTACTTTGTCGGGCGCTTTGGGCTGTTCGTATTTATATTCGGGAACCTCACGTTTTTCCCAGTTTTTGAAATGTTTTTCAACTTCGGCTTTTGCTTCTGCAAGCGTAATATCGCCGACAATAACAAGGCGTGTCTTATTCGGGGCGATAAATGTTTTATAATATTCATTCATATCATCGGTGGTGATATTTTTTATGCTTGCGGCAGTAAACATTTCACCGTGAGGATGATTTTTGCCGTTCATCAATACCTGCGATACAATTTTCATCATTTGTCCGGCATCCATGCTTATATATGCAAGCGCCGAAACAGTTTGGTTCTTTGCCAAATCAAGTTCTTCTTCGGTAAATACCGGATTGAGCAGAACATCTGCAAACAGTTCAATCATTTTCGAGCGGTATTTTGAAAGCCCGCTTACAAATCCTAATTCGCCGGAAAAACCGAAATTAGCGCCAATCAAGTCAAAGGATTTGTTTATTTCCGCTTTTGTTTTGGTTGTTGTTGCCTTACCTGCAACTTCGGAAAATATATCGGGAATGCCTGCTTTTTCTCCATAAATTTTTGTGTCAAAATCAAATTGAAACGAAAAATAAACTTGCGGCAGTTTGTGGTCTTCTACAACAAAAACTTTCAGTCCGTTGTCAAGTGTGAATGTTTTTGCGTCTTTTATCCGTATTTCGTTTGCCGGCGCAGGTTTCGGCTGAATGCTCCTGTCTAATGTTTGCGCACTGGCAAGCGTAAGGCACATTGCAAACGTTATCAATATTATTATATTTTTTTTCATCTTTTTACTTTATTAATGTTTGTCTGTAATAAAATTTTCATGTATGGACTTATTTCTTTTTTTCCATCGATTTTGGCAAATAATACAATACCACTCTGTTTTCGGGTTTCATATACTTTTCGGCAACGCGCTTAACATCATCCCGAGTAATGCTGCTGTAATTTGAAAGCTCGCTGTTTATCATTTTCGCATTTTTAAAATATGTATGATATTCGGCTAATGTATGGGCAAGATTTGCTATCGAACTCTTTTCCGCTACTATTTCTGTCGCTTTTGATGCTATTGCCTTCTGCAATTCCTCATCGCTGACGTAATAATTTATTACGCTGTCAATTTCATGATTGAGTGCATCTTCGGTATCTTTGACATCGCCGCCGAAATTTGCAAGCCCGAATATTATTGTCAGCCCCGGGTTTTCTAAAGGCATCGTTAGTGACACAGTCTGTGTTGCTTTCTTTTTATCATCTATATTGTCTTTGAAGCGCGAACTGTTGCCTCCAGAAAGAATAGAGTTCAAAATTCCAAGAGCGTAAAAATCTTTTGTTCCATAAGCAGGTGAGCGATAACCCATAAACACGGCGGGTAAAGAAACATTATCGTAAACAGTATCGCGAATTTCGCCGCCGAGAGGTTTTTCTACAATAGAATAACGAGTCATCGGCTGAGTGCCGCGCGGAATGTCGCCAAAATATTTTTCAACCAGTTTTCTTGTATTATCAGCTTGAAAATCACCGGCTACAACCAGCACCGCATTGTTTGGAACATAATACATTTTATAAAAGTCAACAACATCTCTGTCGGTAGCATTACGTATGTGTTCAGGATCGCCGATGGTAGGCCACTTGTAGTGATGTTCCCTGAATGCGCGACTGAAAAGTTCTTCCATAAACGTACCGTACTGCTGATTGTCCATTCGTTGCTTGCGCTCTTCGATAACAACATTTTTCTGTGTTGCAATTCCGGTCGAATCGATTTTTGCATGCAGCATTCGTTCAGATTCCATCCACAACGCAAGTTCGAGCTGGTTTGATGGCATTAATTCGTAATAATATGTACGGTCGTTGCTGGTATTGGCGTTAAGTTCGCCTCCGTTCGACTGTACTATTTTCATATATTCGCCGCGTCCTATGTATTCTGAACCTTCAAACAGCAAATGTTCAAACAAATGGGCAAACCCTGTTCTGTCGGGATTTTCATCTTTTGAACCTACGTGATACATCAGGCTCACAACCACATTCGGCGTAGAATTGTCCTGATGCAAAATTACATGCAATCCGTTGCTGAGGTCGTATTCAGCAATCGGAATATTAATTCTTTGAGCATTTGCCGTAAATATAAAGCAAACGGCAATGCAAATATTTAAAATTCTTTTCATCATATATTTATAAATTATTTTAATTTTAATATTAATTTGTTACCTGTTTATGCATTTATTCTAATTCTGAAAGTATAATCATAAGTTTTTCTATTTTAGCGGTTATGACTGCCGACCTGCATGTAAAGTTATTAAAGACAAACGAAAAACACAGGTCTTTTCCCGATTTTGTCGTAACGTAACCGCTATATGAGCGCACTGCCGACAGCGAGCCGCTTTTTGCTTTTACATTTCCTTCGGCTGCAGTTTTTTTCAACATGTTTTCCATTGTTCCATCAACTCCTGCAACAGGAAATGAACGGACAAAATCTTCATATACATCGCTGCTGTACATTGCCGACAGATATTCGCACAGAAATCTTGTTGTTACAAAATTATGCCTCGACAGTCCGCTGCCATCCGACTGTTGAAAGCCATCGGTCGTAACATTCATATCTTTAAGTTTTTCGGCAACCACTTTTCGTCCTTCGTAAATAGAACCATCACTGCCTGATTCGGCTCCTATGGTTTTCAAGATTGTTTCGGCAAAACTGTTGTTGCTGCTCTTGTTTGTTTCGTAAATAATTTCGGTATATGCAGGCGAACTGTATGTATAAAAATGCGTATGATTTTGATTAGAAAGATATGAAGTTCGTCTTTCCAAAACTTCCATGCGGCTTGATGTTTTAACTCCGTTTCTATTTAGATAATCATTGAAATACCAGGTGCAGGTGTAGGCAGGATTTGGAATTGCTGCCGAAATGCTTCTGTTTCGCGAGTTTGTCAAAACTTTACCGGTCAATAATGCCCGGGAAGAATACGGTGAACTGAACAAGCTTATACCTGCCTCATTCAGGCTGTCGGTTGATGTAAGATTATTTTCCCACGAAATTCCGGGAATATAAGGCTGAACGCTGTCAAGGCTTGGCTTTTTGTCGATACATGAAGCGGGATGTATGTACAGTTTACATTTATTGTCGATAAATTGAATTCCGCTGACGCCTGCTCCGTAATCTGTTCCAATATCGTCAAATTCCCACGAGCCGGGACGGTTTTCGTCATCAAAAAAACGTGTATCGGCAATGATTTTGCCTTTTATGCTGTTAATTCCCAAGTTTTTGATTGCCTGTGTCCATTTATAAAAAACCGTGTCGGGAACAGTGTTTTCGTAAATAGCAGAGCCAAGCGAAGGGTCGCCTCCGCCTACGATATAAATATCTCCATCGAGAGTCGAATCGGCAATATTGCCCGTGTATTCAAGTTTTGTTTTGAATGTGTAATCTGCGCCAAGCAACAGCAATCCTGCGCCTGTGGTTACAATTTTCATATTGGATGCTGGAAGCAGGCAATATTGGGAATTGTGTTCAAACAAAAAGTTTCCGCTTTTTGCATCAGCAACCGAAACGCTCCAAACGGCGTTAGTCAAATCGTTATCATACTGTTTCATTGTATCGACGTATTTTGCAAACTTTTCAAAATCTGCCGATTTGTCTTGTGAAAGTGCAGGTTTATATACTGCAATGGAAATAAATACCAGAAAACTAATTTTTTTCAACATCCGGTTCGATTAATTTAAATTAAAACTGTGGCAAAGATAAATAAAATAAAATATAAAACTGTTAAAATTATAATGACTTTGATATTTTTAATTATTTTTATATAAATTTGCATAATAATACTATCTAATAAAAATCTAAATTAAAAATTATGAATAATTCTATATTTAAGTTTGAACGTCCGCAAAATGAACCTGTTTACGGATATTTACCGCAAAGCGATGAACGCAAAGCATTGAAGGAAGAATTGAAACGTCAATCTTCATCGGTCATCGAAATTCCTCTTATAATAGGCGGAAAGGAAGTAAAAACGGGCAATTTGGGAAAAGTTGTAATGCCGCATGACCATAATCATGTTCTTGCAACTTATCACAAGGCAACAAAAGAAACCGTGGAAATGGCAATAAACGCCGCGATGGAAGCAAAAAAGGCATGGGCAAGCCTGCCATGGACAGAACGCGCAGCCGTGTCATTGAAAATTGCCGAACTTATTTCAAAAAAATATCGTTACCTGCTGAATGCGGCAACAATGCTCGGGCAAAGCAAAAATCCGTATCAGGCTGAAATAGACTGCCCCTGCGAAGCAATAGACTTTTTGCGGTTTAATGCATATTTTGCTTCAATGATATACGAAGATCAGCCGAAATCCGAAAATTCATATCTCGATAGACAGGAATATCGACCTCTCGAAGGCTTCGTTTATGCAATTACTCCGTTTAATTTTACGGCGATTGCATGCAATTTGAACATGGCGCCCGTTATTATGGGAAACGTTACGGTATGGAAACCGGCAACAACCGCTATTTTATCCAATTATTACCTGATGCAGGTTTACAGGGATGCAGGATTGCCCGATGGAGTTATCAATTTTGTTCCGGGACAGGGAAATGTTATCAGCGATGCGGTATTCAATCATAAAGCGTTTGCAGGCGTACATTTTACAGGCTCAACATCAACATTCGACAATTTCTGGAAAATAATTGGCAGTAATATTGATAAATACGGCACGTATCCTAAGATTGTCGGCGAAACAGGCGGGAAGGACTTTATTTTCGTTCATGGTTCGGCAAATGTCGAAGAAGTTGCAGCTGCTATGGTTAGAGGCTCGTTTGAATATCAGGGACAGAAATGTTCGGCTGCTTCGCGCGCTTATGTTCCGAAGTCAATCTGGCGCGACCTGCTG
This sequence comes from Prevotellaceae bacterium, assembly GCA_031267135.1. Taxonomy (GTDB): domain Bacteria; phylum Bacteroidota; class Bacteroidia; order Bacteroidales; family UBA932; genus JAIRKV01. The sequence continues at coordinate 6,424 of JAIRZQ010000155.1, read as the reverse complement.
CCTGTCTTAAAAAATATGATTTCCAAAATAAGAGTAGGCGATGTATGCGATTTCCGAAACCTTATGAACGCCGTTATCGACGAAAAGTCGTTTGATACAATAATGTCGTACATCGAAAAGGCAAGAAAGTCGGAAGATGCGGATGTGGTAATCGGCGGCGAAGGCGATAAAGCCAAAGGATACTTTGTTCAACCGACAGTGATTTTAGCGCACGACCCGCATTTTGCAAGCATGGAAGAAGAAATTTTCGGTCCCGTGCTTACCGTTTATGTTTATGATGACGGCAAATATGAAGAAACTCTCGATCTGTGCGACAAAACATCTCCGTACGCCTTGACCGGAGCATTATTCGCAACCGACCGCTACGCAATACGCAAGGGCGAAGAAAAGCTGAAATATGCCTGCGGCAATTTTTACATAAACGACAAGCCTACAGGCGCAGTTGTAGGGCAGCAGCCTTTTGGCGGCGCGCGGCGCTCGGGAACAAACGACAAAGCAGGATTTCACACGAACCTGATGCGCTGGGTAAGCCCTCAGGCAATCAAGGAAACGTACAACCCTTCCGTACAGATAGATTATCCGTATATGAACGCAGAATGAAGAATTAGTAATAGCGAAACGCATTATGCCAAACGGGAATTTTTGTGTTACTTTAAAATAAAGATGTAATTTTGCAACGTGATAATATAAACGAGTATATGATATAAAGACAAAAAAACGTGTGCTGAACAGCACAAAAAAATACATTATAGAATAGCATACTATATCTTGCTTCAAGAATGTGAGAAGTTTAAAAAGCAATAATAAGAATAGTAAGCGACGCAGCAATGCGGGCTTATTTGTTTATTATTGCAGGCAATTCTCACAGCCTTTGAAGCGGATTAATAAGTCCGCTTTTTTATTTGTATAATTTATAAAACGAAACAGATAAATTTTTAATAACAGTCTAAATTAAATTTTATGTATCAGAAAATTACAAACAAACAAGCAAGCATTGATTTTATCAGTGCAATGGAGCAGAAACCATTTGAAAAACGGGCGAGCCTGAAAAGCCAAAAGAGCAGGAGAAATAAATATTGTGTGGTAATCATGGTTTGCCTGTTTTTCTTTGGAGCGCTTTCTGCTTATGCGCAGGATTCAAAACTGAGAGTAGCGGTAATAGACATACAGCCGGCTGATTACCGCTTGCATGGTACTATAGCAAAAGAAGTAACAGGTACTTTGACCACCGAATTAGTTAATAGCAACAAGTTCAGAGTAGCGGAGAGGTCAAGAATTGATCAGATAATGAGGGAACTCGGATTACAAAGCGCGCAGGATGCAAGCGTTCGGGCTGCAGAAATAGGAAAACTGCTCGGAGTTCACAAAATTATTACGGGAGAATGTTCATATTCCATCGTGAGTATACGCTTTATTGATGTCGAGAGCGGAGATATAGAAAAAGCAGTAACAATTCAAAGGTATGTTTATAATAAAAGAGGAAAGTTCCAACGTGAGTTAGGATCACAGGAAATTGCAAAGAAGATATTGGATGAATTATTTAAGTGAATAACAAATGAAAAGGGTGACTGCCAACTAACAGAGCGAAATCGAGATATCCGGTGCTGCTCGGCAGGTTCCTCCTTGCCCGGCATAGCGTCTTAACCAATGTTATCAAGTTAAACGTGAAATACAGGCTCGTCATTGCGAACCCGAAAGGTAAAGCAATATAGAATGTTCGCTATATTTGGATTGCTTCGCTTCGCTCGCAATGACGAAAAACGGTTTTTTCCTTAACTTCGGTGACATTGGGTTCGTAGGGGCGACTACACACGAACCCGACGCGGAATACCGGCTCACCTCTAAACACAGGGTTTTGCAAGTAAGCCCGTTCAACAACGAATAAATAACGATCAATGAATTAATTAATAAACAAGAAAGAATCTATGAAGAAATTATTTTTATTTTTAGCAATGATGATGCTTCCCGCAGCAGGTTTCGCGCAAAGCGCAACAATTCCGGGAAGCACGCTTACATGGGAACTATCCGGCGGTATGCTTACCATCGGCGGTACGGGGGCGATGCCGAATTTTGCCTATAACAACACCTGGTATTCTTCCCGTGCGTCTATTACAACAGTTGTGATTAAAGAGGGTGTAACGAATGTTGGGAATTTTGCTTTTAGCTCATGCAGCAACCTGACTGCCGTTACGCTGGGCAAAGACATAACCCACATTGGAGATCATGCTTTTGGTAATTGCGGCCTGACTTCCGTTACCATTCCGGATAAGGTTATCAGTTTGGGCAGCGGAGCTTTTAACGCTTGTCGCAGCCTGACTTCCGTTACGATACCCGAAGGCGTAACAAGTATTGGAGATGAAGCTTTTTTCGATTGTGCTAAACTGACGGCTATCACGGTAGAAGATGATAATGCATATTATTCTTCCATCGATGGCGTCCTGTTCGATAAGGCTCAATCGACACTGTATTGTTATCCCGGAGGGAAGCGTGGAGACAGCTATACGGTTGCGGTCGGCGTAAGCATTCGCGAGAAAGCGCTTACCGGTTGCACGGGATTGAAAGCTATCGAGGTAGCAAGTAATCATGCGGATTATTCTTCCGGGGATGGCGTCCTGTTCACTAAGGATAAAAAGGTATTGATTTCTTATCCCGCCGGGAAGAGTGGAACTTACACGCTCCCGGATGGCGTAGAGAGTATTGGAGACCATGCTTTTTACTTCTGTCCCTACCTTTATTCCGTTATCATTAGCAATAGCGTAAAGAGTATCGGCGATTATGCTTTTTGCAATTCTACCGGCCTTGCTTCCGTTACCATTGGAAGTAGCGTAACGAGTATTGAACGTTCTGCTTTTTACTATTGTTACGACCTTACCTCCGTTGTCAATCTAAACCCGACACCGCAAAACATAATGGCGACTGATAATATATATCCTAACAATGTGTTTAGTAATGTAAGCCCGATCACGCTTTATGTTCCCGCCGGTTCTGTTGACGCTTACAAAACCGCCGACGGATGGAAAGATTTCAAAGCGATTTACGCTATAGGCACGGGAACGTGCGGCGAAAACGTCACGTGGTCATTCTCCGACGGTACGCTTACCATCAGCGGCGAGGGAGCGATGACGGATATGCGTATGGGATCAAACAATCTGGCCATACAGTATTCCTCGCAAATTACTTCCGTGGTGATTGAAGAAGGCGTGACGCATATCGGCAGCGCGGCCTTCTGCGAGTACTACGGTAATATAACCTCTGTCACCATCCCTGCAAGCGTAGGAACAATTGGAGTAAACGCTTTTTACGGTTGCCGCAGCCTGACCGATGTGACCGTCGAATGGGCGACGCCTATTGCTGTTCCGAACAATATATTTACGGGATCCTTATTGAAAACACTGCATGTGCCTGCCGGCACGAAGTCGAGCTATCAAACGGCCACAGGGTGGAATGGATTTAAGGAGTACGTAGAATACGGGGAACCAACCGGCCCGGTAACAAGTGGACAGACAGGCCCTCTTATCTGGTCGCTCTCCTCTGACGGTACGCTCATTATCAGCGGCAGAGGGGCGATGCCGGATTACGACGGCTTCAACACTCCCTGGCGTTCTCTTCAGTCTTCTATTACAACGGTTGTGATTGATGAAGGTGTGACGCATATCGGCAACAGGGCCTTCTTCGGACAATCCTACAACAATATGATCTCTGTCACCATCCCCGGCAGCGTAACAACGATTGGAGAGTTTGCTTTTACCTATTGCATCAGCCTGATATCAGTCACCATCCCTGCCGGCGTGACTGCGATTGGAGAAAGCGCTTTTGGCAATTGCATCGGCCTGACCGACGTAACCGTAGCATGGGCAGATCCGGCTATGGTAAGGGTTGATGTAAACGCTTTTGCTTCCTTGTTCATATCGACTGCCACCCTGCATGTACCCGCCGGCACGAAATCGAAATACGAGACAGCCGCAGTGTGGGAGGGTTTCGGGACGATTGTAGAAGACGGAGACCCAACCGGCCCGGTAACGAGTGGACAGACAGGCCCTCTTACCTGGTCGCTCTCCTCCGACGGTACGCTCACCATCAGCGGCAACGGGGCGATGCCGGATTACAGTATCGGCGGCTCCCCCTGGTCTTCTCTTACTTCTTCTATTTCTACGGTTGTGATTGATGAAGGCGTGACGCATATCGGTCGCTCGGCCTTCTACAGACATTCTGACAATATAACCATCATCACGATTCCCTCCAGTGTCACAAGCATCGGCGGCGACGCTTTTTGGGGTTGCCGCGGCCTGACCTCCGTCATCATCCCCAGCGACGTAACAACGATTGGTGTAGGCGCTTTTTACGGTTGCACCGGCCTGACCTCCATCACCATCCCCGGCAAGGTGACCACGATTGGAGAAGGCGCTTTTGGGGGTTGCAGCAGCCTGACCAATGTAACCGTAGCATGGGCAGATCCGGCTACGGTAAGGACTGATGTAGCTGCTTTTGGTTCCTCGCCCATATCGACTGCCACCCTGCATGTGCCCGCCGGCACGAAGTCGAAATACGAAATGGCCGCAGTGTGGAAGGATTTCGGAACGATTGTAGAATACGGGGAACCAGCCGGCCCGGTAATGAATGGAACGACAGGCCCTCTTACCTGGTCGCTCTCCTCTGACGGTACGCTCACTATCAGCGGCAGAGGGGCGATGCCGGATTATACCACCCTCGACGCCGTTCCCTGGTTTGCTTACATGTCTTCTATTACAGCGGTTGTGATTGCAGAAGGCGTGACGCATATCGGCGACTGGGCCTTCGGGGGACATTACGACAATATAACGTCCGTCACCATTCCTGCAAGCGTAGGAACGATTGGAGAGGATGCTTTTGCCGGTTGCACCGGCCTGACTTCAGTTACGATTCCTAAAAGCGTGACAGGTATCGGACAGAAGGCTTTTGCCTGGTGCACCGGTCTGACCGATGTGACCGTCGGATGGGCGACGCCTCTCACTGTTCCGGACAATATATTTGAGGGATCCTTATCGGCATCGACCGCCCTTCATGTGCCCGCCGGAAAGAAGGCTTTGTATCAAACGGCCACAGGGTGGAGTCTATTTAAGGTCTTCGTAGAATACGGAGAACCAGCCGGCCCGGTAGCGAATGGAACGGCAGGCCCTCTTAAATGGTCGCTTTCTTCAGACGGTACGCTCACCATCAGCGGTGAAGGGGCGATGCCGGATTACGCCTTCGCCTACGTCGGCGGCGTCTCCCCCTGGTATGCTTACAGATCTTCTATTAAAACGGTTGTGATTGAAAACGGCGTGACGCATATCGGCAACAATGCCTTCTACTCGTGCGGCAGCCTGGCCTCCGTCACCATCCCCGGTAGCGTAACAACGATTGGAGAGTATGCTTTTGCCATTTGCAGCGACCTGACGTCCATCACCATCCCCGGTAGCGTAACAACGATTGGAGAGAATGCTTTTGTCACTTGCAGCGGCCTGACGTCCGTCTCTGTTCCCGGCAAGGTGACCGTGATTGGAGCAGGCGCTTTTGCCAATTGCTCCAAACTGACCTCTATTGAGGTGGAAGCAGGGAATGAGTATTATTATTCGGCGAACGGCATTTTGTTTATCAGGGCCGGGAACAGGCTGCTCCAATACCCTGCCGGGAAAGCCGGGACTCAGTATACCGTTCCCGCGAATGTGACAGATATTGAAGAAAGTGCTTTTTCCGGTTGCACCGACCTGACGTCCGTCACCATCCCCGGCAATGTAAAAACGATTGGAGAGTATGCTTTTTCCGTCTGTTTCAATCTGAAGACCGTAAATATTTCCGCCGGTGTAACAGCGATTGGGTTGGGGGCTTTTGGAAAATGCACATTGACCGACGTAACCGTAGCATGGACAGATCCGGCTACGGTAACGGTTGATGCAGGCGCTTTCGATAGTTTTTCGACTGCCACCCTGCATGTGCCTGCCGGCACAAAGTCGAAATACGAAACGGCCGCAGTGTGGAAGAATTTCGGGACGATCGTGGAATACGGGGACGCACCGAATCTGTCCGTTTCTCCGTCCACGCTTGACTTTGCTGCCGGCGGCGGGACACAGAACCTGACCGTGACGGCCAACACGGGCTGGACGACTGTCAGTTCCGCATCCTGGGCGACGGTATCTCCCGCCTCGGGCAGCAGCGACGGCACGATCACCGTCACCGCGGCGGCCAACGGCGGTAACGCACGCACGGCTACCGTTACCGTAAGCGGCGGCGACCTCACACGCACGGTGGCCATCACGCAGGCGGCCGGCGAGCAGGACATCATTGTCGACCCCACTCCCCCTTCGGACGGTGCGCCGGGCTATCTGATTCTCCGGCTGGGCATCCCGACGGACGACGCGCTCAGCGGCACGTTCCTCGTCATCCTGCCTCCGGGAATGAATCTTGA
>JAIRZQ010000088.1 GCA_031267135.1 Prevotellaceae bacterium | reverse complement strand
CCTATATTGTTGCCCTTTGACTTATGTTCCGACTTTATGGACTGTAACATGACGCCGATGGCCTTTAGTAATATGGCGTTATTGTAATACTTTATTGCCGTTTTATAATCCTTCTCCCCTAACGTTTGCCCGTCCGGCAACTCGTAGTCGGTGAAAAATGTTTTTAATTCCGCATCTTCCCGGATATAACGCTTAATCTCGTTTTGCAGCAACTTCTTTTCCAGGTCGCCCAATTTGCCTTTTATGGCCAGCTTCCGGCATTCCTTCACTATCGACTGCCAAATAATTTCAACGCCACGACCATTACAAGCGCGGTTAGCGGTTTGCAAATAGCCGCGCTGTCTATCATTTTCATACGTTTTGTACGACAGCCCTGCCGCCTGCCATTCATCTAAAGTGAGAAATATGTTATTGCCTTCACGTCGCATTCTTAATTGTTAATTCTTAATTATTAATTGTTTTGCTCCCGCCCCGGTCTCGCTCCGGGCGCCGGCCATAACGCCGGTACGGGCAAAATGCTTATCTTTGTGCTGTCAAACTTTTAAAAACATAAGCATTATGGATTTTAAAGCCTGCATTGAGATAAAAACGAATTGTATTGACCACATTCCTGAACACGGAGTTCCTTCTCAACGACATGTAGAAGCAGTTCTAATTCCCTTTTTTCTAAAATGGTCTGTGTATTGCAATAAAAACATCTTCTACTACCATAAGACAGAATACGACGAAGCTTCCGGGATATATTTTGTAGGGATTGAATACAAATTTCATCGGTCTCTACAGTGCATGTCGTCGTATTGCGCATTTGTGAAAATTTTTGAGGGCATTGTTTCTTTGATGGAAGCTGTTTATCGCACAGAGGGTATAAGGGTTTATTTTTCATGTTGATTTTTGTTTTAATACGCCGTTTTTTCAAAATTGTTTTTAGCTTCTATTTCCCGTGTCAGTTTCCTATTAAACGCCTCAAAGTCGAACTTCGGGCGCCATAATGACCGCCAAAACCGGCGAACACTTACAAGCCCGCGCAGGGCGTCCGTCAGGCCTGCATACTTTACGAGCAGCCAGGAGGCGACGCCAAACCATGCCACACACGACACCACCGCCCATAACGGCGACAGTTCCGTGTCGATGCTCATTACGCAAAACGCCAGGAGCCAGTTGATAATAATTAGTAGTGTTTTCATAATTATTTGATTTTATTGGTTATTTCCGTATTTTTCTTGATATAGCTTCCGCACGATGCCGGCCTTCCGGCCCGTAGCGTTATGATGCAACGCCTTGATTACCGTTTGCACGGTGCAGCCTGCTGTTTTTGCGAGTTCCTGCTGCCAGCCCCGTTTTGGAATTTTCATCTCGGTTGTTTTCATAATTTATTTTTTTATACCTTTACAAAAAATTTAATTAACTTAATTTTATGACCTCAGAAGATTTAAAAATGTGTGACTACGTTTACAACAATGTTATTTGTCCTGTGTGTGGTTCAAAAATTACTTATGAGCCTGATTTTAGGGGATTGCATACTCACAAACAGGTTGGCTGTGGGCATCCCGAAGCTGAAGCAATAGTTAAACGACGCGAAGACGAATACCTTAAACTTGTTCGTCAGCAACCTCGTATGGTACGCCTGAAACTATCGCAACAATAGACATAGCAATACTATTGTCATACGTCAGTTTATTGGCCCAGTCGGTGAGTTTGGCAATTAAATCCTCGCGACTGTTGGCTCGGATACCTGTTCTTACAATTTCTTTTTCTGTGTATGTCATAAAAATTAAATAATTAAATTTTAGACAAAGATATAAGACAAATTATGATTTAACAAACAAATTATGATAAATTATTATATATATTTTTACAAAAATCAGTAAATCAACAAGAAAAAATAACTAATTTTACAAAATGAAAAACTTAAATATTCACATCGGTGAAATTATTTCCGATGTGATGAAAAGTGAAAGTATTACAAAGGCTGAACTTGCAAGAAAACTTGATGTTAAGCCGCAAAGTATTGATTATTTATTAAAAAGAAAAAGTATTGACACACACGCATTGTATCGTATCTCGGGGGCTCTTAATTATGATTTTGCAAAATTTTTTTCTATTGAAACAAAACAGACAAATTGTGATAATAAAATTTTTGATTTTGAACCCAAAAAAGCAAAGATATTGTTAGAAGTAGAACTCAATACAGAGGATATAATTAAACTTAACCTTAAAGATAGAGTGATGCAAATATTGAATAAATAAAACTTAAAAATATGGAGTTCGATATTACAAACATTGACAGAAAAGTGCTACTGAAAGCAGTATTTGAATTTGCTACACCTATAGGTGTGGGGGTGGCGGAATATTTTGTAAAAAAAGAAAATGGGGAAAATGTTGATAGCTTAACTGATGATGAGTGTGATGAAATATTGTATCAGTTTAACACTTCTTCTTCAAATAAACACATCCGTATCCTCGATTATTATAAAGGGAAACCTATGAAGTTAATTTTTTATAAGGCAAAAAACGGGAAAATTAGTGTGCAGTCGGATAGATATGATTCGAGAAATGGGAAGTATAGATTTTTAGAGGCTATGTTAAACTATTTTTCGGTGAGTGAAGTTTTGATATTAAAAAAAGGGTATAATAGAGATATAATGAGTGAATTGCCGGAGCATTTAGTAAAAACAAAGGAGCAAGAATCTTTATTTACAAATTTATTAAAAAACGCTATTATGAAAGAAAATAAGTATGGTAAATATTGGGAATTACCGCCTCGATAGCCATATTGGTGATAAGCTGCCAAAAAAACATTGCGCTACGTCCATGACGAGATAACAGGCATTGCGATCGTCGCAGGTGTAATCCGGTTGGAATAGCGGTAAAATGTCCCCAATATTTTCCCACACACACACCCTAAGGACCGTTTTTTACCTGCTGAAAATATTTATATATCTAATTTTCAGGAATATTATATAATTATATAACATCATTGTTATACGTAATATACCCCCTAAAATGTACCCCAAAACACCATTTTTGACCACAAAAAACGTAATATACCCCCTAAAATGTACCCTATTTTTTTTGTATTTTGAGTGCCCAACTGAGTGCCCAACTGGGCGTGCAACTCAAATTTTGGCCTTTCCGGCTGGCGGTTTCCGGGCACAAAAAAACCGCCTTTTTTTGCGGTTTTTACTACCATTTTCGTGAGGTCAGGAAAATGGTGCTTTTGCTTATTTTATGCGGTTTTTAGGGTATTTTAGCCCTCTTTTTAGGGTATATTAAAAGAAACTTTAATTTTTTTCGGCGTTTTTTTGTTTTCTTAAAGGGAAATTAAAGGAATTTAAACCTAAAATGCACATTATGTTTTGAACGCTTTTTACAACTATTTAATTTTTAAACCTTTGTCTTTTCATATTATGAACATA
>JAIRZQ010000066.1 GCA_031267135.1 Prevotellaceae bacterium | reverse complement strand
TCGAGCGAAGCGCGAAGCGTTGTCGGACTCAAGTCGGTGCGGCGCGATACCGCCATTTTAATCAAATCGTCTTCATTGAGCGATTTGCTTGTTACTACGCGACCAAATCGGTCGTCTTTACGTTCGGTAATAGTCAAGTCGTACAGTTCGACTATTACACTTGTCTTTTCGTTGTTTGCCATAATTTTTTATATTTAATTGATTAATAAAATTCATGTATCATTATAAATTGTTAACTGCTTATTATACCTGATGCTGCTCGCGAAGCAGGTCGTTTACCGTTTTCACGGGATTAAAGGTTTCTATCGGCGCCTCAACAAAAACGGTATTCCATTTGCTCATTGCCCCGTTCCACAGTCCGGGCAGTTCCAGAACTTTGATTTTCTTTCCCGCCCTGCTTTTTTCGGAAATAAAGCCTGTCGAACTGTCGCGAAAATCGACCAGATTAAATTTTTCGCCTTTGCAGTTTTTAATGCAGCAAACCAAATCAACAGGATTGAAATGAGTTGACGAAGCAAGCATTTTCATTGCATTCTCGTCGGTTTTGTCAATTTGAGAGCTTTCGAGAATTTGCAGCGAAGTTGTGCCATCGCTTTCATTTATCAAAAACGGACCGCCACCCGGCTCGCCTTCGTTTTTAACCATTCCGCAAACCCTTATCGGACGGTTCAGTTTCGACATGAGCAATTTGCCATCTGCGTTTTTCGGCAAGTCAATGCAAAGGGTTTTGCTTAAAAATTCAACAATTTCATCATGTTTTTTGCTACAGCCGCCTGTTTGCAGGCAGTTTACATATTCGAAAATTTTATTTCGGCAGTCAATCAGGACTCCGGCAATTATTTTTTTCCAGCGTACTGTTTCGGCAAGTTTTGTTTCGGGAACAACATTATCCACGTTTTTTATAAAGACAATATCACTGTCGATTTCATTAAGATTTTCGAGCAGCGCGCCATGCCCGCCGGGGTAAAAAACTAAAGAACCGTCGCTGTTGCGGAAAGGCAAATTGTCGGATGTAACGGCTATTGTATCGGTAGTTTTCCTTTGTGTCGAAAAATTTACATTATAAGCAATTCCGTATTTATCATTATAGGATTTTACAGTTTGGTCGAGCAATTTCTTGAACAGGTAAACATGCTCGTCAGATACGGTGAAATGCAGATTTGCTGTTTTTGTTTTCGCCTGCTGCGCATATTTTGCAGCTTCTGCCAAATGCTCTTCAAACGGAGTGCGCTTGAAATTTTTGTACCTGTGAAAAAGCAAAACGCCCTTGGGCATGTTGCCGTAATTCAATCCCTGCGAAGTAAGCAGCGAGTTCAAAATCTCAACGCTTGAAGATGTTTTGTATTTTAGCAATTCATCATAAAATGCAAATCCTGCAAGATTTTCAAAGAAAACCTCAGCATCGCGATTTTTAGCGCTTACAGTGCCTGCATCCGCTCCGCTTTCAAGCATCTCTTTAGCTTCAAACAGCGATTTGAACATTCGGGAAGCAGCGCCCGAAGCGGGAACGAATTTGGTTTTGCTTCCATCGAAACTCTCATAAATATCTTCAAATTTTTTCTGTTCATCAGCCGAAAGCCTCAGCACGCCGCATCCTGCGCCTGCAGCCGATTTTATCTTTAAAAAGGGAAATCCTGTTTCAAACCTTTTCAACTGTTCTTCTACTACCGTTTTGTCGATGCCTGCTTTATTCAGTTTTTGTAAGTCATTTGCGTTTAACATGGTTTATAATTTTAAAGCTAACTGATTTTATTTGTTTATAAGATTAAAATCCAGCAAATTTAATATTTTTTTTTGTTCACTGTTCACATTTTTTGCAAAAATTTTGCAGGATGCAAATTCCCGCCTCAACCGATAGCCTGAGCGCAATTTTTCAAAATCATCCGCATTTTGCTTTAATAAATCACTGTCGGCAAGTATGCTGTAAACTGACTTTACGGCATCCTGCAAAACGCTTAAAACAGATTTACCGGCACAGTCAACAGTAATTTTTTTCTCGACTTCGGGCAGGTTTTCAATTTGCAGGCTGTCAAAGCCAAGATTAAAAAATTTTGAAACGGCATGCACCGCCATCATTGTCCCTGCCGCTTTTCCTTCAAGCGAATATCCTGCAATGTGAGGCGTTGCAATATCAACAAGCGAAAGCAGATTTTTATCGATTTTCGGCTCGTTTTCCCAAACATCAATAACTGCAAAGTCAACAGTTTTGTTTATTATTGCCGCTTTCAGCGCGTTAGTTTCGACAACTTCGCCGCGTGAAGTGTTGATGAAGACTTTTGCTTTCATCATTTCAAACATTTTTGTATCAAAAAGATGATATGTACCGTATTCTCCCGTACGGTTGAGAGGAACATGCAGCGTAACAATATCCGCATTCCTTACAATTTCGTCGATATTGACAAAGGATGCATTTTCCTCGTTTTTTTTTCGAGGCGCATCGCAAAGCAAAACATTCATTCCCAGAAGCCGGCATATATTTTCAACTTTCTTGCCCACATTGCCCACGCCGATAATTCCTATTTTTATCTTACTGAGATTCATACTGCGTTCATGCGAAATATGCAAAAGCGCAGCCAGCACATATTGAGCAACAGCCAATGAGTTACAGCCATCGGCATTAGTCCATGCAATGTTGTTGCGGCGGCAAAAGTCAGTGTCGATATGATCGAATCCTATGGTTGTCGAAGCAATTAATTTCAGATTCGAGCCTTCGAGCAGTTGTGCATTACATACGGTTCGAGTTCTGATAACAAGAGCATCCGCATCGTGCAGGTCGGCACGCGAAATTTCCGATCCGTCTTTATAAATCACATCCGCAAACGGCTCAAAAATGCCGCTTATAAAAGGAATCTTGCTGTCAACAACTATTTTCATTAATGTTATATTGAAATTTAAACCGTTTTTTAATTTCCGCAAAGTTATAATTTATCGGCGATATGCGAAAAATTAACCTGATTTTTGTACATTTGCGGTCAAATAGGTACAGATGAAATTTTTACGGAGCATATTAATGATATTATCAGTTGCAGCATTACTGCTTGTAATGTTTTTTGCAATTTTATTTTTTATGGATTTTAAATCTCCGAAAGAACTTGTTATTGCGCAAAACGACTGTGATGTTTTAAGCGACAGCGTGTTTAACATCCTTACATGGAACATTGGCTATGCGGGCTTGGACGCTTCAATGGATTTTTTCTACGAAGGCGGAAGCCGGTCACAGCAAAGCAGGGAAAAAACATGCGAAAACCTGCAAAAAATATGTGATTTTATTAAAAGCAACGACACTGTCGATTTTATACTGCTGCAGGAAGTTGACATAAATTCAAAACGCTCGTATAATATCAATGAATTTCGTGAGATACAAACGGCTATTCCTTCGTTTTATTCGTATTTCAGCATAAATTACAATACAGCGTTTGTTCCCGTGCCAATCAAAAAGCCAACGGGAAAAATATTGTCGAGCCTGGTTTTCTGTACTAAAAACGAAGTTTGCAGCCTTAAGCATTTTGCTTACCCAAATACAATGAAACTGCCTTCGCGCACATTCCTGTACGACAGATGCTTCATTGCGGCGCGATACAATCTGAAAAACGGCAAACAGCTTTTGGTTATAAACACTCACAATTCGGCATTCGACAGCGGAAAACAGCGCCTTGAAGAGTTAAGTTTTCTGAAACGGTTCGTAACATACGAATATAACATGGGAAATTACGTAATAGTTGGCGGCGACTGGAATCAAGTTCCGCCGTCATGCGTCGAAGATGTGCAAGCTGTAAAAAATTTTACTGCCATCAAAATTCCTCACGATTTTTTTCCGGACGACTGGCAGTGGTTTGCGGGCAATACTCCTACAAATCGTTATTTGGATAAACCTTATACTGCAGGGCAAAGCTCAACTGCTACTATTGACTTTTTTCTTGCATCTCCAAATGTGGAATGTGCAAACATCAAGGTTGTTGATCTGGAATTTGCCAATTCCGACCATAATCCGGTAATAGCCCGGTTTCGATTGAACCGCTAATTCGCAAGTTCAAACAGTAAATGCAATTTTTTCGTTAACTTTGCAGCCAAAATTTTACGAGATGAATATTGAAAAAGTATTACAAACATACGTGAGGCTCGCTGTTGAGCAATTATACGGCATGACCGTTGCTTATGAACAAATTCAAATACAGGTTACAAACAAAGACTTTGAAGGCGATTATACGCTGGTAGTTTTTCCCCTGTTGCGGTTAAGTCATAAAACGCCCGAAATAACGGCAAGCGAGATAGGCGAAAAACTAAAATCCATGTCCGCTGAAATTGAATCGTACAGTGTTATCAAGGGATTTTTGAATATAACATTTACTTCCGAATGTTGGATTCAAAGGCTTAATGCAGCTGTCGAAGATGAAAATTTCGGATTTTCATGCCAAAACGGGAAAAAACTGATGATTGAATATTCGTCGCCCAATACGAACAAGCCGCTGCATTTGGGACATATTCGCAATAACTTGCTCGGATATGCAGTAGCAAACATCCTCGAAGCTTGCGGCAATGATGTTGTAAAAGTAAATCTGGTGAACGACAGAGGCATACATATCTGCAAGTCAATGCTGGCATGGCAAAAATTCGGCAACGGCGAAATTCCCGAATCATCAGGCAAAAAAGGCGATCATCTGGTTGGCGAATATTATGTGCTTTACGACCGCGAATATAAAAAGCAGCTTTCCGAAATCATGGCAGGCGGAGTTGATGAAGACGAAGCCAAACGCAGTGTTCCAATTCAGTTCGAAGTGCAGGAAATGCTGCGAAAATGGGAAGCCGGAGATCCTGAAACTGTTGCCTTGTGGGAAAAAATGAACTCGTGGGTTTACGCAGGATTCGATAAAACATACAAAGACTTGGGCGTTTCGTTCGATAAAATTTATTACGAATCGCAAACATATCTTTCAGGGAAAAATCTGGTGAAAGAAGGATTGGATAAAGGCGTATTTTTTCAAAGGGAAGACGGTTCGGTATGGATTGACCTGACTGACGACGGGCTTGACCAAAAGTTGCTTTTGCGCAGCGACAAAACATCGGTCTATATTACTCAGGATTTAGGAACTGCGCGGCAACGCGTTGATGAATACAGTATAGATCAAATGATTTACGTTGTAGGTAACGAGCAAAACTATCATTTTCAGGTATTAAAACTTATACTTAAAAAATTGGGATTTGCATGGGCTGATTCAATTTATCATCTTTCGTACGGAATGGTTGAATTGCCCGAAGGGAAAATGAAATCGCGCGAAGGAACTGTTGTTGATGCCGATGATTTGATACAGCTTATGATTTCAACTGCCTGTGAAATGTCGAAAGAACTTGGAAAACTCGATGATTTAAGCAGGGATGAAGCCGAAAGCGTTTGTCGAATGATAGGACTTGGAGCGCTTAAATATTTTATCCTTAAAGTTGACCCAAAAAAAACAATGCTTTTCGACCCGAATGAATCAATAGATTTCAATGGAAATACAGGTCCGTTCATACAATATACTTGCGCTCGGATAAACTCAATTTTACGCAAGGCAAGCGAACAGCAAATAAAAATTCCGCAAATATCGGAACATGCACATATCAGCAAAAAGGAAATATCAATAATAAAATTAATAGACGCCTTTCCCGAAACACTGACGCTGGCGGCAAAGGAGTTTTCGCCTGCCGTGATTGCAAATTACGCATACGATATCGCTAAGGAATTTAATCAGTTTTATCACGAGCATCAGATTTTGCGCGAAGAAAACGAAAGGTTGAAACTGTTCCGGCTAATGCTGTCGCAAAAGGTAGCACTTATGATTAAAAAATCGATGAAACTGCTGGGAATTGATGTTCCCGACAGAATGTAAAACAATTAACCGGGCTCGATATAATATTGAGTACAGTCGAAAATCGGATTAGCCCAAAACGGGCTGTATTTTCATAGCATCAATTGTCGTACTGAGGAATCCGGATAGCAATAAAAAACGGCTGACTTTCAGTCAGCCGTTTTTTATTGCTGCAACGATTTTTCATTTAAAATTCAAATCCTGCTGCTTTCATTATTTTGCGGGGAATATCGGTATTGTCGAACTTGCCTGTAAATAATTCTGCTCCTGCGCCTATGGCATACAAAGGTACAACAATTCCCGTATGTCCTTTTGTGCTGAAGCCAACGCCTGCCGCATTGTTTATGGAATCACAGATCGCTCTGCCATTTTCTTTGTCTAAAACGCCTACCGAAGCTGCCTGTCCGTCAAGGCTTGCAAAGCCTTGCTTTCCGCCGCCCGTTCGCGCCAGCGTTATGCCTCCTGTTTCGTGGTCGGCTGTAACAATTATAAGAGTTTCATCGGGATGTTCGTTGTAAAAATCAACGGCAACCTGCACTGCTTCCGACAAATCAATAACTTCTTTGACTGTTCCTGCCGCATCGTTATCGTGTGCGCACCAGTCAATAATTCCGCCTTCTGCCATAATAAAAAATCCCCTGTCTTCTCTTGCTTTAAGAAATTTTATTTCGGCTTCCAAAATGTCCGAAAGTTTTGCTTCGCCCTGCTTTCTGTTGATTGAATACGACAGGTTTTGTATTTCATCATTTTCATTGAAAAAAGCGACAACCTTACTTACATTTGCCGAAATGTCGTTTATTTCTTTTACTCCGCGTGTAACCGCATATCCATTGTTTCCGGTTATTTCTTCCAACGATTGCATATCCTTGGCTTTACCTTTGTCCTGCATGAAGCTTCCGCCTCCGAAAAAATCAAAGCCGCTTTGCCAAAGCTGAAGACCTATTTCGTAATAAGCCGTGCGACTGATATTGTTTGCATAAAAAGCAGCCGGCGTTGCGTGATTTACAGCAACATTTGAACTTACTCCTATTTTAAATCCTTTTTCCTTGAGTTTATACGAAACGCTTTTGAGCTTTGTAATAGAATCGGGAGCTATGCCAAGCATGTGATTTTTGGTTTTGTATCCTGTGGAAAATGCCGTTCCCGATGCTGATGAGCATGTAGTAAAATGGCTTGCCGAATATGTTGTTACAAATCCTGTATATGGAAATTTTGAAAACGACAGGTATTCGCTTCCTGTTTTTCCCGCTTTGTCTGCCAAATATGCCTCTGTAAGCGTAACATGGGCAATTCCCATGCCATCGCCTACGAAAAGAAAAATGTATTTGGCTTTTTTACCGTCTTGTGCGAAGCATGCACTGCAAATCATTACGATGCATAAAATTGTGGATAATATCTTTTTCATTTTTTATAAATTAAAACGAAAAGAGGTGCATAAATTCGCACCCCTTTCTGTTGTGTTAAACATTTTTTATTCCGCTTTAAGCGCATTGTACATAATTTTTAATGCCTGACAGCGCCTCAGTTCTTCTTTTACATCCGACACTATGCCCATTCTTGTTTCCTTGTCTATTTTAAGGGCTGTTGTCATGTACGGACGGTCTTTTTCATCCAGACCTTCGCGAAATGATGCTATAAAGTTACGAATATCGTCAACAGTTTTAAACGAGTCGTTTAACTGAATACGCGTATCGGTGCCATATCTTGCCTGCTCAGCTGCAATAGGCGGTCCTATGTTAATGTACACGGTAAGGTCTTTGCGCTCCAGCTTGGCAACTTCCGAAGCCTTTGGAACATCGGTTCTTACTTTCACTTCGCTTTCGCGCATTGTTGTCGTTACCATAAAAAAGAACAGTAAGATGAACACAATGTCGCCCATGGATGCAGTATTAAATCCTGCAAGTTTTTTTGCTTTTTTCCCTGTAAATTTTGCCATTGTATTATCTCCTATCTGTTTTTACGAGTATCTTTCGGCGGTGATTCCGATATTCTTTGCCTGTAAATTTTAGTAATTACGTCGCGCTGAGTTTCATTCAAGTCGTCAAATTTTCTTCCGTATCTTGCGGTAGATTCTTCATTACGCAATTCGTTATATGCAGCAGTAAGCTCGTTCTGTACCCGCAAATATGCTTCGTAACTTGTGCTGCGCACATTTTGTAACGAAATAACTGCTTCCGATACGGGAACAAGCCCTACGCCCGGTATGTTTTCTTCTTTTTTGCTTGATTTTGCAGGATCGTTTGCCGGATTTTGAATAAATTCCTTAGCCGTAAGTTTCAAATCCCTGATATCTATTTGCTTTTTATTGACAGAAAGTCTGTCCTGTCCATCAACAAGTACCTGTAATACATTGTGTGGTTTAATCTGAATTTCTACTTTGGTATCCTCTTCGGGTATCGGCGGTAACAGACGATTTATCCCCATGCTCTGATCCATGCTGGATGTCATCAAAAAGAAGCAAATCAAAAGAAACGATATATCGGCAGTACTTGTACTGTTTAATTCGGGCGTTTCTTTCTTATTTCTTGTCATGATTATATAATTTTACAAAATTTATTTTTTAACATATCCTTTAAGCATCGACCACAGGATTACAGCAACTGCCAATATCAATGCAATTTCAGCTCCGATTATGTTCATGTTTGCAGTTAGAAAATCAGCCCTGTATTCATCCTGCTGTTTCGGCAATAAAGTCTTCCATATTGCTTCGCTGTCTGGTTTGCCCTGTGATAATAAATAAACCACGCCAAAGGCAACAATAATTCCCACAATAACAAACAGCGTCCGTTTTAACGATTTCGGATTTTTTATTATTGAAGGAAGAGGCAAAAGCAATACCAAAACCAATGTAATTACAAGCAAGAAATATGACCAGTACAACAATGGATTTACTAATCCTGAATTGGCATATATGCCTTCTTTTACTTCTCCCATTGTATTAATATTAGCAAATGTAAATATTGCTACAATAACAGAAACAATAAACAGGACTATTGTTATGATATTTAATGTTTTTCTCGACATGATTTATCTGTTTTTATTTTTTATAACCAAATCAACAAGCGTAATCGATGCATCTTCCATTTTATTAACTATGGAATCTACTTTTGAAATGATATAATTGTAGAAAAGCTGCAGTATGATAGCAACAATAAGTCCGGCAACGGTAGTAATAAGAGCGACTTTCATACCGCCTGCAACAACTGTTGGAGAAATTTGTCCTGCCTGTTCGATAGCGTTGAATGCCTGTACCATACCGATAACTGTTCCCAAGAAACCCAATGAAGGAGCGACGGCGATAAACAGCGCTATCCACGAGAGGTTGCTTTCTATTTTACCCATTTGCACTCCGCCGTAACTTACAACGGCTTTTTCCACCATTTCAACACCTTCGTCGGCACGATCAAGTCCCTGATAGAAAATGCTTGCAACAGGCCCGCGAGTATTGCGGCATAATTCTTTTGCCGCTACAACACCACCATTTGCCAGCGCTGTTTCAACATCATCAACAAGTTTTTTGGTGTTAACATCTGCAAGGTTCAGATAAATAATTCTTTCGATTACAAATGCCAAACCCAAAATAAGACACAGAATAATCGGGGTCATAAACAACGGACCTCCGTCGATAAAGTTTTTCTTAAGTGTCTGATGCAAAGGAACTGTAGTTTCTACTGCTTCTTGTGCGATTGCTAAATTCGCAGCAACGCTCGTTCCGGTTGCTGCTAAAAACATAAATAGTTTTTTCATGGCTCTTTAAATTTAATTTTTTTTAATTTGTTTGTTTTTTACTAAGTTCAATATTTTTTAATTTAACTTTTTCTTACCAGTTTATATTCAATTTGAAGCCGCCAAATTACAAAAAAAATTTATTACAACAACAAAATATTAAGAAATTTCTCCTCGCAATGACTTTTGTAAATCCTCTTTGATGCCTGTAACTGTCTTGTTATTAGTCAATAAGAATGATAATTTTGTTATTGCCGCTTCAAACGTCATATCCTTACCGCAAACGACTCCTGTATTTTTGAATAAAATTCCCGTTTCATAACGTTCCATTTCCACGCTTCCCGCTTGACACTGACTAATGTTCAGCGCTATCAAGCCTTTGTCGATTGCCGTCTTGAATTTTGATAAAAATTTTTCGGATGTAGGCGTATTTCCCGATCCGAAAGTTTCAATTATAATGCCTTTTAATCCTTTTGTATTCAATATATTATCAATAAAATCACAATTTATTCCCGGAAAAATTTTTAATCCTATAACCGAAGTATCCATTTCGGTGTGAATTTTTAATATTTTGCCCGATTCCGGCTTTGCTATCGCAGGCAAATTATACTTAATTTCTACACCCGCTTCTGCAAGCGCCGGATAATTATACGATCTGAATGCATTAAACTTTTCGGCGCTGTGTTTGGTTGTCCGGTTTCCGCGAAACAGCTTGTAATCAAAGAATATGCATACTTCAGGAATCACGGGCTTGCCGTTTTGTCGCGAAGCAGCAATTTCTATTGCCGACAGAATATTTTCTTTTCCGTCTGTGCGTATTGAGTCAATAGGTAACTGAGAACCTGTGAAAATTACCGGCTTGCTTAAGTTTTCCAGCATGAAGCTCAATGCAGACGCCGAATACGACATTGTATCCGTTCCATGAAGGATTACAAATCCATCATACAAATCATAACTGTTCTTTATTATTTTTGCTATGGTAGCCCAAAATTCCGGCTTAACGTCCGAAGAGTCTATGGGATTTCTAAACGAATGCGTATCTAATTTATATTTGAATTTCTTCAGCTCGGGAACTTCCTTTTCTATTTCGCTGAAATCGAACGGAACAAGCGCTCCTGTCTTCGAGTTCTGCTTCATTCCTATTGTTCCGCCTGTATATATTACAAGTACTGATGTATCCATTATTTATTACGACAATTTTATCTTTACAGTGCGAAGGTATAAATAAAATGTGATTGAAAAAAAATAATTTTTAATGACAGCATACATGAGCAGGCGCAGTTTGCAAATCATTGCCTGCCGGAAGCGTAATCAGGGCAGACAACAATAATTAACGGAAAAAACGACTGTCGGAATTTTGCCGCTTTATTTGCTCATGTAATTGAAAAGCATTTTTTTGCGTTTATTGTCGTTTGCTCCGAAACGGTTTGCAGGCTGATGTTTTTTATTTCTGCAACTTTTTTTGCAACAAGAATAAGATTTGCGCTCTCATTGCGTTTTCCTCTGAATGGCGCAGGCGTTAAGTAGGGAGAATCCGTTTCGAGTACAATGTCGTCCAGCGACATTCTTTCAACAATCGAAGTCATCCCTGAATTTTTAAATGTTATTATTCCTCCCAGTCCGAATAAAAAACTCCTGTATGACTTTATTCTGTCGTAATCGTCGGCAGTTCCTGAAAACGCATGGAAAATTCCTCGTACTGCCAAATCACTGCGCCTGTCGAGAATCGAAAATATTTCGGCGAAAGAATTTCGTGCGTGTATAATTACAGGCAAGTCGTATTCGGCTGCAATTTCAAGCTGACGCTCAAAAGCCATTCTCTGCCAGGCGATATTTTCCACTGTCCGGTAGCAGTCTATTCCGATTTCGCCAATAGCGACAAAAGAAAAATTTTTAATAGCTTTTTCAATAAAGTCAAGTTCCTGCCTGTACGTTTTTTCCTGTATGGATGTCGGATGCAAGCCTGCAGCCGGAAATATCTTTTGCGGATAATGCAGGCATTTCGACATCATTTTTTCAAACACTGATTTTTCTATTGCGGGAAAAATAAAAGCATCAACGCCTGCAAGTTCGGCTCTTGCAACGGTTTCATCAAAATCATTATCAAATTCTTCCAAATATAAATGCGTATGGGTATCTATCATTTCCTGATGTTGTTTTTACAGTTTTTTAAGCGAATATGATTTACCCGGAAGGCTTTTTACATATCCTCCGAATTCAAGCGTGAGAAGCATTGCCGACAGCTGCGACATTGGAATTTCTGTATTTTGCGAAATATTATCTATCGTGTCCGTATCAACTTCTTTCAAATAATTTATTATCGACATTTCTCTTTCGTTAAGAGTATCAAACAGTGGCAGCTGTTCAGGCTTTTCGTTTTTCGATATCCATCCCAAAACATATTCAATATCCGCTACATCTTCAATCAGAGCGGCTTTATTCGTTTTTACGAGCCGGTTGCAGCCTGCGGAATATTCATCGCCGACACGACCCGGAAACGTTAACACATCGCGGTTATACGACACGGCAATGTCGGCGGTAACAAGAGCGCCGCCCTTTTTGCCCGATTCGACAACTATTGTTGCATCGGCAAGCCCCGCTATTATTCTGTTTCGCCGCAGGAAGTTCTTCCGGTCGAATACCGACTGTGAAGTAAAATCGGTAATCAGTGCGCCCTGCTGCAATATCTGACTTGCAACATTCCGATGCGAAAAAGGATAAATAATATTTAATCCGCTTCCCATTACCGCTATTGTTTTCAGTCCGTTTTTCAAAGCCGCCTTGTGAGCGCATACATCTATTCCGTAGGCAAGTCCGCTTACAATAACCGGCTTGTGCCTCACCGCCAAACCGGCAATAGTTTTTTCGCAAAGTTCCGTTCCGTAACCGGTAGCATTGCGGGTACCCACTACGCTCAAAATTTTTGCATGATTAAAATCGACATCGCCTTTGGAAAAAAATACAACAGGACTATCGTCGCAGGCTTGCAGTCGGCGAGGATAATCCTTTTCGGTATATACAAAAGTTTTTATGCTGTTTTTTTCTATGAAATTTATTTCTTTTTCCGCCGTTTTCACAGCTTCGTCCCGATTTGACAAAACAGAGTCAGCAATCGCGTTTCCAATTCCCGCAATTTTGCCTATTGCCGATCTGCTCTCTGAAAAAACAGCCTCAACACCGCCGCAGCAAGCAATAAGTTTCTTGGCCGTAATGCTGCCAACATTCGGAATATGTTCAAGAGCTATGTAATATCTTAACAGTTCTGTAAGCATTGACTGATTATTTCAAAAATATCCGGTAAAAATAGTAAAAATTCATGAAACACAATATTCCTGCGGAATGCTTTACAGTAAAAACAATGGATTTTTTAAAAGTACATGTGTACTTTTGCATAGTACAGGTGGATTCTTTAAAAGTACATGTGGATTTTAAAATTTAATATAACAGTATGGCGGTATCGCGCAGTGATTAAAAATAATTTGTATTTTTGCAGGCAGAAACAGTATAAATAAAAAAAGTAATGAAACAGAAACAGTTAATTTTTGCACTGATCTTTGCAGGCATCACGGCTGTTGCCTGCGGGCAGTGTCATGAAAACCTTGCAGTCGCTACCGGCGCAGAACAAATTGAGAAATACCTGCCCCTGCTGAAAGGCAAAAAAGCAGGCATGATGGGCAATCAAACCTCTGTGGTCGGCGAAAAGCATCTGGTGGATGTTTTGCTCGAAAACGGCGTGGATTTGAAATTTGCCTTTGCTCCCGAACACGGATTTCGTGGTAATATAGAGCGCGGCGAAAAAGTATCAAATGACATTGACGGCAAAACAGGCTTGCCGGTTCACTCGCTCTACGGCAAAAACGAAAAAGCCGATTCGATAGTCGCATCGGTTGATATTATGATTTTTGACTTGCAGGATGTCGGAGCAAGATTTTACACTTATATTACATCATTGCATAGGGTCATGCAGCTTTGTGCTAATGCGGGAACAGAGTTAATTGTTCTCGACCGTCCGAATCCGAATGGCGATCAGGTTGACGGACCGGTTCGCAAAAGCGATGAGTTCAAATCGGGGGTCAGTTACCACAAAATTGCAATGATTCACGGATTGACCATAGGCGAACTTGCGCAAATGATTAACGGCGAAAAATGGCTGGACGGCGGCGAGCAGTGCAAGCTTACCGTAATTCCCGTGAAAAATTACACTCATAAGACTTTATACCAGCTGCCTGTCATGCCTTCTCCAAGTTTGCCCAACTATCTTTCGGTGCGTTTATATACCTCGCTTTGCCTGTTTGAAGGAACCGACATAAATGTGGGTAGAGGCACTGATTTTCCATTTCAGCTGGCTGGTTATCCGGATCCGTTATTTGGCGAGTTTGCATTTACGCCCGAGGCTCGTCCGGGAATGAGCGCTCATGTCGAAAATAAGGGACAGCAGTGTTATGGCATCGATTTAAGAAATGAAAATCCCGAAACTTCAAAGTTTACATTAAAGTATATTCTTGACTTCTATAAAATATCGCAGCAAATCGAAGGCTTCAATTTCTTTGCGCGTCCCGACTTTTTTAACAAACTCGCGGGAAACGCCGAACTGCAGGAACAAATAAAAAACGGGTGGAGCGAAGAAGACATACGCGCTTCGTGGACGGATGAACTTGCGGCGTATAAGGTTATGCGGAAAAAATATCTGCTCTATGAAGATTTTGAATAAAAACACAAATACAAATATTTTTTTTAATTTTGCACTGTAACAATATACTAAAATAAATTTTATGAGTTTAAAATTACGGCTTATCATAATGAATTTCCTCCAATTTTTTATTTGGGGAGCATGGTTGATTTCATTTGGCAGTTATGCAGGAGGCAAGTTGGGTTTCACAGGCGTGCAAATCGGAAGTTTTTTTGCTACTATGGGAATTGCAGCATTATTTATGCCCGCATTGCTTGGCATTATTGCCGACCGCTGGGTTCCTGCGCAAAAATTATATGGCTTTTGCCATTTGGCAGGAGCAATTTTATTAATTACGGCTTCGTTTCAGACGGCTTACTTTCCATTATATGTTTTGATGCTTGCAAGCGTTATGGTTTACATGCCAACGTTAGCTTTGAGTTATACAGTTGCATATAATGCTCTTGCAAAAGCAAAAATGGATGTTATAAAAGATTTTCCTCCGATTCGCGTTTGGGGAACAGTAGGTTTTATATGTGCAATGTGGACTGTTGATTTAACAGGATTTAAATACAGTGAAACCCAATTGTGCGTATCTGCTGTGGCGGCTTTTGTTTTAGGTATTTATTCGTT
This sequence comes from Prevotellaceae bacterium, assembly GCA_031267135.1. Lineage (GTDB taxonomy): Bacteria > Bacteroidota > Bacteroidia > Bacteroidales > UBA932 > JAIRKV01. The sequence continues at coordinate 40,927 of JAIRZQ010000066.1, read as the reverse complement.
TATGTTACCCAAATGCGAGATAAATAAAAAACCTGAAAGCAAATCTTTGATTGATATTTTAGGATTACGCGCTTTTACTTTGTTCAAAGACAGAAGAATGGCAATATTTTTCTTTTTTTCGATGTTATTGGGAGCGGCATTACAGATTACCAACGGTTTTGGAGATTTATTTTTAAATGATTTTGCAAAAATCCCGGAATATATACATTCTTTTGGAGTAGAACACTCGGTTATTTTGCTTTCGGTTTCACAAATATCCGAAACACTGTTTATTCTCACAATTCCGTTTTTCTTAAGGCGATTTGGAATAAAAAAAGTTATGTTGATGAGCATGTTTGCATGGGTTCTTCGTTTCGGATTCTTTGGTATAGGAAATCCGGGAGACGGTTTGGCGTTTCTCTTGCTTTCGATGATCGTATATGGAATGGCATTCGATTTCTTTAATATTTCGGGATCTTTATTTGTTGAGCAAACCACAAGTCCTAAAATACGTGCCAGCGCACAAGGAGTGTTTATGTTGATGACAAATGGAATAGGCGCTATTATCGGTTCTTATGCAGCCGGCGCTATTGTTGATAAATTTGTTAGAAACGTCCAAGAGCCAAGTTGGTCAACAGCATGGTTTATATTTGCCGCCTATGCACTGGTAATAGGAATTTTATTTGCCGTATTCTTTAAATACAGGAAAGAACCGCAAAAACAATAGCTGTAAATCATACGGAATAACGACCGCAAATTTGTTTTAATATTCAGGTTTGCGGTTTTTGTTTTATTTTATTTAAAATTTCAACAATTTTTTTTGCCTGATTATAAACTGCTTAATTGAAATATTTTATTTTTTCATGTTTCTGATGTAATAAATGTCAATTTTATGCGTTATTTATTAATAAGGCTATGTTTGAAATGATTAATCTTAAATTCATAAAAATAAAAAAATATGAAAAAATTTGTTATCCTTTTGGTATTATTTGCAGGCAATTGCATGTTAATGGCGCAAACAGACAATTTATCGATGCAGGAGTTTATGAATCGGGCTACGGCTATGGAAAATTCCATTTCGGAAAACTTCAAAAACAAAGATTATGAAGCGTTGAAGAAAGTGTTAAATGAAGTAATTACGCTGTTTTCGCGCCTGTCGGACGAAGATAGGGAAACGTATAAAACGGTTCAGGCAGGCAATTATTATAACCTTGCCTGTGTATATTCGCTGCAAAACAGAAAAACTGAAGCAATAGATGCTTTTGAAAAATCAGTTAAAGACTGGAATTATATTAATTATGCCCATGCAAAAAGCGATTCGGATTTGGATAATATCCACAGCGAAAAACGATTTGTCGAATTGATGAAGAGCATAAGAGAACAGGGAGATTACATGTATATTCTCAGGCAGGCGGGAAAATACGAAAAATCCGACACCGCCGGATTACCCCGTTTCGAATATGAAGACGCAAATAATGGACGATTGAAGAACGTGAAAAGCCTTTTTAATCTTGACAGCATTGCAGGTGCAGGACAGGGCGACGAGATTTCAAAAATTATAAATTTAATGACCTGGGTACACAACACCATAAGGCACGATGGAAACAATTACGCTCTTTGCGAGTTTGACGCCATTGATTTTTACAATTACCACAAGGCAACAGGCAAAGGAATAAACTGTCGCGGGCTGGCTATTACGCTCAACGAATGTTACCTTGCCATGGGTTTTAAATCGCGTTACGTAACATGCTTGCCGAAAAACGAAAAAGATCCCGACTGTCATGTTATAAATTGCGTTTATTCGGAAACGCTGCAAAAATGGCTGTGGATGGATCCGTCGTTTAACGCATACGTGAAAGATGAAAACGGCAATTTTTTGAGCATAGCCGAAGTGCGCGAGCGGCTGATAAGCGACAAGCCGCTTTTTCTCAATCAGGATGCAAACCGGAACAACGAAAGACAGGAAACAAAAGAAAATTATCTTGACTCGTACATGGCAAAAAATCTTTACCGGCTGCAATGTCCCGCTGCCAGCCGGTTCAACCCCGAAAGCCGATACAGGAATAATGACAATACCTATATTTCGCTCACGCCGCCCGATTACGTGCATTCAAATACAAGCAAAAATCAAATTACTGTACACAATCCCGAATACTTCTGGCAAAAACCATAAGAAATCAAAATATTATTGCTGATTATGAATGGATTAATATTTTTTAACAAAACTTTTAATACCTTGCAATGCAAAGTATCAGAAAAATGCATTAGTTTTGCGGCGAAATATAAAATAAAACGCAAACAGTAAGTTAATCAGTAAAAACAGAAATAATTAATCAAGTGTTATTTATGAAATTAAAATTATACAGGAATGCCAACAATAATAAAGCTTAAAAATATAAACAAAACATATTATAGCGGAGCGCCATTGCACGTTCTCAAGGGAATTGACCTGGAAATTAACAGAGGAGAACTGGTTTCCATAATGGGAGCTTCAGGCTCTGGAAAATCAACATTATTGAATATTCTCGGTATTCTTGATAATTATGATACAGGCGAATATCATTTGAATGATGTACTTATAAAAAATTTAAGCGAAACCCGAGCCGCTTATTTTCGCAACAAACTTATAGGATTTATCTTTCAGTCGTTCAATTTGATTTCGTTCAAAAATGCAATGGAAAATGTTGCGCTTCCGCTGTATTACCAAAAAACGGGACGAAAAACGCGCAACAAAATGGCTTTGGAATATTTGGACAGGTTAGGCTTGAAAGAATGGGCGTATCACATGCCCAACGAACTTTCGGGCGGACAAAAGCAGCGCGTGGCAATTGCCCGGGCATTGATTTCAAAACCGCAAATCATCCTTGCCGATGAGCCTACGGGAGCATTAGACAGTAAAACATCTGCCGAAGTGCTTGATGTTCTTAAAAAAGTAAATGCAACGGGCATGACCATGATCATTGTAACGCACGAATCGGGAATTGCAAATCAAACCAACAAAATTATACGACTGAAAGACGGAATTATCGAAAAGATAGAAGATAATTCGGAGCATAATTTTTCTCGGTTCGACATTCAAAATATCAAATAAATGCATATTTATGATTAGCCTTTTATACGAAATATGGAATACCATTCGTCAAAATAAGATGAGAACCTTTCTCACCGGATTTGCTGTTGCGTGGGGAATTTTCATGCTCATTGTCCTGCTTGGCTCGGGCAACGGGCTTAAACACGGCTTTGCTGCAAATTGGGGCGACAGGATGGTAAATGTTGTGCAGATTTGGGGCGGGCGAACAAACATTCCTTATGCCGGATTTCAGTCGGGACGATGGATAAGCCTTGATGATAACGATTTGCAATTTACGTCTAAAGAGTTTGCTGATGAGGTAACCGCCGCAATGGGAAATATTAATCTTGGCTCGAAAAATATAAGCTACGGAACGGAATATCTTTCGTCAGGCTTGCGAGGCGTAGAGCCCGATATTATGCAGGTTGAAGGCTTAAAAATAGCACAGGGCGACGGACGTTTTATTAACGACTTGGATATTCGCGAAAAACGGAAAGTCATAGTAATATCGCAGCGTGCAAGAGAAATTCTTTTCAAAGGTAAGGATGAAGAGGCAATAGGCAAAAACGTAAATGTGGCGGGTACGATGTACACGGTTGTCGGCATTTATTATGTGGAAGACCGGCAGGATATTACCAATTCGTTCATTCCTTTATCTACGGCAAAAATGGTTTACGGAAGAGGAGTCAATCTTTCAAGTCTTTCGTTTACCTTATCCGACAAAATTACCGACGAGAAAACGAACACCGATTTTATGAACAGGTACAAAAAACGCTTTGCGGAAGAACATCAAATTTCGCCCGAAGACGACAATGCAATATGGTACTGGAATCGTTTCGGCAATTATGTACAGCTTACAAGCGTGTCGGGATTTATAAATATTGCCGTTTGGATAATCGGAATTTTCACCCTGCTTTCGGGAATTGTCGGCGTAAGCAACATTATGCTAATCACAGTTCGCGAACGCACTCGAGAATTTGGAATCCGCAAAGCGCTGGGAGCATCGCCGGTGAGCATTTTGAAACTTGTTGTACTCGAATCGATAATTATTACAACGATTTTCGGATATCTCGGACTTATTTGCGGCGTTGGAATAACCGAGTTTGCAGCGCAGTTTTTCGAGCCGTCGTCGGGGCGCGATTCGTTTAACGCCTTTTTAAATCCCACCGTTGATATTGGCGTTGCAATACAGGCAACGGCGCTGCTGATAATTGCAGGAACGCTTGCAGGACTGTTTCCTGCGTTGAAAGCAGTAAAAATAAAAACAATTGAAGCAATAAACGATAAATAATTATGTTTGATTTAGACCGCTGGAACGAAATATTTATAACCATAAGCCGCAACAAAATACGCAGCATACTCACAGCATTCGGAGTGTTTTGGGGAATATTCATGCTTGTAACTCTGCTTGGCGGCGGCAATGGCTTAGGCTCGCTGATAACAGGACAAATGAGCGACATCGCAAGCAACTCGTGCGTGATGTGGAGTGGTCGTACAAGCGAAGCGTACAAGGGTTTCCGCAAAGGGCGATGGTGGCAGATAAACAATCGCGATATCGAAATAATAAAAGCAAAGGTAAAAGGACTTGACGAAATTTCGCCTATTATTACTCCCTGGTCGCCGACAAGCGACAATGTTGTACGCGGCGATAAGAAAGGAACATTTTCGGTGCAGGGAACTTATGCAAACTTTAATAAGATAGACAAGCATACCATGCAATACGGGCGTTATCTGAACGACTTGGATGTTATGTACGAGCGTAAGGTTTGCATAATAGGTCAGCGCGTTTACGAAGCCCTGTTCAATCGCGGCGAAGATCCGGTTGGCAAGGATATCCGCGTTGATGGAGTTTATTATAAGGTAATAGGCGTTGGGAGAGGCAGCGACAATTTTAATTTCAGCGGCGATAAGGATGAAATGATTACTGTTCCCTTTACTATAATGCAAAAACTGTATAATTACGGCGATAACGTAGATAATGTTTTTGCGCTTGCAAAACCGGGAGTGGCTGTGAGCGAAATACAGGAAGAAATGGAAACAATCCTCAAAAACAATCACAGCATCGCTCCGCACGACAGGCAGGCGATAAATTCTTTTAATATCGAAAACATGTTAAAACAGGTTACCGGTTTAATATTGGGCGTAAATGTTCTTGCGTTTATTGTTGGCATGGGAACCCTGCTTGCGGGAATTATCGGCGTAAGCAACATAATGATGGTAACGGTTCGCGAACGCACGCAGGAAATAGGAATACGCCGTGCGCTCGGCGCAAAGCCATCGACAATTATGACGCAAATAATGAGCGAAAGCTTTACGCTTACGGCAATAGCGGGATTTTTGGGAATTTCGTTTGCAGTATTGATACTGCAACTGGTTGACGTGGGCTTGGCTGCCGGCGGCGAAGGAACGGCGGTTTTTCAAATCAGCTTTTTTACAGCCGTTATTGCAGGGCTTATAATAATAATTTTAGGTACGCTTGCAGGCTTGGGACCGGCTTTTCGCGCAATGAAAATAAAACCGATAGAAGCGCTGTCGGAAGAATAAATGAAATGTAAATTAAAAATAATTATAAAAATAATAAAGTTGTAAAAATGAAAAAAGTCTTGAAATTTATCTTTATCGGAATCCTTGTTTTTCTTGTAGGATGGACATTCTATTTTCTTTATTCAAAATCGAAGCCTAAAGAAATCGTTTACGAAATTGTTGCGCCTGAAAAGCGGTCAATCAAAAAAAGTACTGTTATTACCGGCAAAATATCGCCCCGCGATGAGATTTTAATCAAACCGCAAATATCGGGAATCGTATCGGATGTATATAAGGAAGCCGGGCAAAAAGTATCTACAGGCGAAGTAATAGCAAAGGTAAAAGTTATACCCGATGTCGGTTCGCTTAATACCGCCGAATCGCGATTGCGCACAGCCGAAATAGACCTGACGCAGGCAAATCAGGAATACGAACGGCAAAAAAAACTGTTTGAAAAGGGAATAGTAACCAAAGAAGAATACGAAAAAGCGGAAACAGCCCACAAAACCGCAAGGGAAAATTATGAAACATCCGAAGATGCCCTGCAAATCATAAAGGAAGGAATTTCGGCGCGCACGGCGCAATACAGCAGCACGCTTATACGCTCAACCATAAGCGGACTGGTGCTGGATGTTCCCGTAAAAGTAGGAAATTCGGTAATACAGTCCAACACTTTTAACGATGGCACAACAATTGCCGCTGTTGCAAATATGAACGATATGATTTTTATCGGCAATGTTGACGAAACGGAAGTGGGACGCATAAAGGAAGGAATGTCGATGATGCTTACAGTCGGTGCGTTGCAGGATGTAAAATTAGACGCGATTCTCGAATATATTTCTCCTAAGGGAGTAGAATCGACAGGCGGGGCAAATCAGTTTGAAATAAAAGCCGCAGCAAAAATGCAGGAGGATGTTTTTATTCGTGCAGGATACAGCGCCAATGCCGAAATAATTTTAGCATCGGCAGACAGCGTGCTTTCGATTCCCGAAACTGCGGTTGAATTTAATCAGGACTCGGCATTTGTTTATATTGTGAAATCCGAAAAGCCAAAACAGGATTTTGAGAAGCAGCCTGTTGAAGTCGGCTTGTCGGATGGCGTAAATATTGAAGTTAAAAGCGGATTGACAGCCGACGATAAAATTCGCGGAAGCGTTGTTGCAAACAAAAAATAAAATGCTTTCGATATGAATCGTATATGCTTTTTAATTAAAACGTCTGTACCTTTCAGGAAAAACGTGCGTACCTTTTTGGTAAAACGTGCGTACCTTTTTGACAAATCGTCCGTATCTTTTTGATAAAACGTCCGTATCTTTTTGACAAATCGTACAGAACTTAAATATAAATCGAATATAATTTGAAGATTAACATACAAATAACAATAAAAAAATGAATATGAAAATAAGAATATCAATCATATTATTCACCTTTGCGTATTTAACTGCAAGCGCCCAAAAACAGTGGACTTTGCAGGAATGTATAAGCTACGCAAAAGAAAACAGCATTACGATTAAAATGCAACACATTTCGCAGCAAAATCAGGAAATAATGTTGAACACGGCAAAAAACCGGCGATTGCCGGATCTTTCGGCAAGCACAAACCAGAGATTTTCGTTCGGACGCGAAGCATCGCTTATTGATAATTCTTACCAAAATCAAAATTCAAGTTCAACAGCTTTTTCTATTTCGACATCCGTTCCGCTGTTTACAGGATTTCAAATTCCCAATAATATTGCTGCCGCCAAACTTGACTTGCAGGCAGCCGTAGCCGATTTTGAAAAAGCAAAAGAAGATATTGAACTTGCTGTAATTTCGGCATATTTACAAATTCTGTACAGCAAAGAACTTCTCGAAATAGCAAAAAGTCAACAAACATTGAGCGTTCAGCAAATGGAAAGAATTGAAGAAATGTATAAACTTGGCAAGGCATCCGAAGCGCAGGTATATGAGGTAAAGTCGCAGGCGGCAAACGATGAACTCGCCATCGTTCAGGCAAAAAACGATTTGCAGTTAGCGCTTCTTACACTTTCTCAACTGCTCGAACTCCGGTCGCCCGAAGGTTTTGATGTAGAAACGCCGAATAATGATGTTGACTTTATTTTGCCTTCAAATCCCGAAGAAACTTATGCAAATGCATTGACGACGCAGGCATCGGTCAGAGCCGAAGAATATCGCCTGGCAAGCAGCGAAAAAACAGTTAAATCGGCAAAAGGCGCATACTTTCCGCAACTGTCGTTTGGCGCAGGCTACAGTAATAGTTATTACAAAATCAACGGTTCAGATAATTCATCGTTTTCACGACAGCTGAAAAACAACGAAAGTAAATATATAGGTTTTTCGTTGAATATTCCGATTTTCAACAGGTTTGAAACGCGAAACAATATTCGTGCGGCAAAATTAAATGTTAAAAATCAGGAACTGAAATTCGAAAATACAAAAAAAAATCTTTACAAGGAAATTCAGCAGGCGTATTATAATGCAACGGGAGCGAAGGAAAAATACAAATCATCGGAAATCGCTCTGGAATCGGCGGAAAAGGCATACGAATTTGCTAAGGAAAAATTTGAAAACGGACGTTCCACAACTTATGAGTATAACGATGCGCGCAATAACCTGATGAAATCTTCGGCAAACCTGTCGCAGGCAAAGTACGATTACATTTTCCGTAAAAAGATTTTGGATTTTTATAACGGCTTGCGCGAAGAATAACAACAAAAATTTTTGAATAAGAATAATGACTGACCCATGCAGCTGTTCTTTCGCAAATTTGGGAATACAGGCAATAATATTATTATTTTGCACGGCCTTTACGGCTGTTCCGACAACTGGACAAGCATAGCCAAAAGCCTTTCGCGCGAAAATCAGGTTTTTGTCGCAGATTTGAGAAATCACGGACGCTCGCCGCACAGCGACGAACATTCGTATGAAGCAATGTGTGGCGATTTGGCTGAATTTATCCAGCATAACGGGATTGAAAAGCCCGTTATAATCGGATATTCAATGGGCGGACGCTGTGCCGCCTTACTTGCAAGGCAATATCCCGACCTGCTGTCAAAAGTCGTGATTGTGGATATTTCGCCTTTCGATTGCGAAAATCAGGAAGCAATATCGGCATTTCATAAAAACATACTGTCGGCTTTGATGCGCATAAATACAAACGAAATAAGCTCGCGACACGAAGCTGCAGCAAAACTGTCGGAAACGGTTGCAGATATTCAACTCCAAAATTTTCTGTTGAAAAATCTGTATAGAACGTCAAAAGGCGGTTTTTTATGGCGATTTAATCTGCCGGCATTATTAAATAATGTTAATAATATTATGTGCGGATCTCTTGAAAAGAGCGAAAAACATACTGTGCAAACTCCGGCTTTATTCGTTGTCGGCACAAAGTCCAATCATGTTGTATCATCTGATATTAAGATTATTACAAATGTTTTTTCTGATTTGGAAATAGCATCAATTCACGAAGCCGGCCACCGGCTTCATGTCGAACAGCAGGAAAAATTTGTTGCCTTTATACAAAAATTCATCAACGGGTAAATGCAATTTTATGAAAACTTATTTTACCTTTGCAGTCTGATATTATAAAAATTTAGAATGAGAAAAACATATATTTTTACATTTGCACTGATTTTGGTATTGTCATCGTGTGGAGGCAACGGTTCAAAAAATATCGAAAAAACTACATCGGATTCAATAAACAGCAATATTCCTGTTTTGAAAGCCGAGAAAGGAGATATTGTTTTTGTTCGAATGGATTCTATTATAAACAGTTTTGACATGTATCACGATTTGAGAAAAATATACGAAGAAGATGTTACAAAAGCTGATACCGATTTGAGAACAAAGGCAGAATCTTTTCGTAAGGAAGTTGCCGACTTTCAGGAAAAAACCGACAAAGGGCTGATAACACGTTCTCAAGCCGAACAGGAACAGGGACGGTTGCTTCGTCGCCAGCAGAATTTGGAAGAAGAACAAAACAGGGTTAGAAATGAACTGGGCGAAAAGGAAGTAGTTTTACTCAATCAAATTCATAATGCAATAATGGTATATGTTAACAGATACAATGAAGAAAAAGGATACAGTCTGATTATAAGTACATCGGGAACTTCAACCGTTTTATATGGAAATCCGGGATTAGACATTACAGGCGATATTATAAAAGGTATAAATGAAGAATATATAAAAAGCAGATAATGCAAATAAAATAAAGCAGATAATGTGTTTTCATAATGTTTAGTTTTTTAAGTTAAACGAGGATACAGCCGAAAAAAATTCGGCTGTATCTTTTTACGGCAAGGCTATTTATCATGCTTAATGTTATTCATTTCCGAATTTTACATTAATTTTGCAGCATGATAACATTAAATTATCCTGAAATACCTGCTGAAAAAAGACTTGTTGCGGCAACAGGCTTCTTCGATGGCGTTCATATGGGACACCGGGCTATTTTGCAAAATATAGCCGAGGAAGCAAGACGGCAAAATACAAAATCGTGCATTGTTACTTTCTGGCCTCATCCTCGCGTTGTTTTGGGCAAAGATGCGGAAATACTGAGACTGCTTACAACTATCGACGAAAAAATGGAAATAATATCAAAGCTCGGAATAGATTATTTTTATGTTATTCCTTTCACGCAAAAATTCTCACAGCTGTCGCCCATGCAGTTTTTTGAAAATATTTTGATAGGAAAGGTAGGCATATCTCAACTTTACATGGGATATAATCATCATTTCGGGCATAATGCCCGTGCGGGTTTTGATGAAATAAGCAAAATAGGAAAAAAACTTAATGTTGATATTTTTAAGACGGATGCAATAAGTTATGAAAATCAAAAAATAAGTTCAACAAACATACGTAGGCTGCTTGAAGCGGGCGATGTTGAAAAGGCAAACGCAATGCTCGGATACGATTACTGCATACAGGGAATTGTTGTACACGGCAATCAAATAGGACGAACGCTGGGTTTTCCTACGGCAAACATTCAGCCAAATGCATATAAAATGATTCCTGAAAACGGAGTTTATGCCGGAATTGTGAAAATAAAAAACCTTGAATACAGAGGAATGTTGAACATAGGTTTGCGACCTACATTGAATAATACCGAAAAATCTGTTATTGAAGTCAACATTTTCGATTTCGACGAAGATATTTACGACATTACAATAAGCGTGAGAATCCTGAAAAGAATCAGGGACGAACGTTTTTTCGCCTCGCTTGATTTGCTGAAAGCTCAATTAAAACAGGATGAATCGACTATTCGCAAAATATTTGAATAAGAAATGGTAATATTTAAATAAATCACTATATTTGCTGAAATAAAACGGAAAGAAAATGAACACATTTTACAAATTGGTAAAAGTATTGCTGGCAGCACTGTTTATCTGTCTTATTTTAGATTCATGTGCAAGTCGTTACAGCGGCGGTCGTTATCGTCCGCGAAAAAGCAAAAACTGTGACTGTCCGGCATACAGCCACAATACCATGCAAAACAATATAAGTTTTTTTGCGCCTGAAGAACAAAAAAAATTATAACATGCATACGGCGTCATCAAAAACACGCATGCCAAAAGTTATTGTTATCGGTAACGGGAGCTGGGCAACGGCTCAAGTACTTTTGCTTACCCGGAATCTTGAGTCGGTAGGATGGTTTATAAGAGATGAAAAAATGATAAGCCACATCAAACGATACAGGCAGAATCCGCGATATTTGCAAACATCAAGAATAGATATTTCAAAACTGCAAATGTCGTGCGATATAAATTTGCTTGTGTGCGATGCGGATATTATAATTATAGCGGTACCATCAGCGTTCTGCAAGGCGGTTCTCAGCGGAATAACATGCAACATAAGTAAAAAATTCATTGTTTCGACAACCAAGGGAATTATTCCCGATGAACATGTTACGCTGTCCGAATATATGAATGAACAGTTTAGTGTTCCATTTGCAAATATGTGTATCATTTCAGGTCCGTGCCATGCAGAAGAAATTGCTTTGCAGCGCCTGTCGTATCTTACGTTTGCAAGCAAAAAAATCGAAGCGGCTGAAGCGATTTCAAAGATTTACGCAACATCTTATGTCCGCGCCGTAATAAGTACCGACGTTTACGGCACAGAATACGGAGCGATACTTAAAAATATTTATGCCGTAGGTGTCGGCATCTGCCTGGGATTAGGATACGGCGACAATTTCATCTCGGTTTTCACGGCAAATGCACATCGCGAAATGAAACGTTTTCTCAACGAATCGTATCCATCAAAACGAAATACAAGCCTTTCATCGTATCTGGGCGATTTGCTGGTAACGTGCTATTCTAAATACAGTCGCAATCGTACATTCGGAATACTTATAGGCAAAGGATATTCATCCGAAGAAGCAATTTCGGAAATGAAAATGATTGCCGAAGGCTATTATGCCGCACGGGGAATTTACGAAGTAAACAAACGGCTGAACATAAGCATGCCTATAGCAAAAGCTGTTTATAAAATTCTATATACGCGTGCGTCCGCAGGTAAACAGATGGAACTTTTAACCGAAGAATTAAGATAAAACCGGAATGTGATTTAACAAACAAAAATATAACAGAACAATTAAATAAAATGTTATGAAACTGTCAATAGAAAATGTTCGCAAATTTGTAAGCGATGATGAAATTGCAGCATTGAAAGCAAATGCGGAAAAAAGTCTTAAAATGCTGCACGATAAAACAGGAGAAGGCAATGATTTTCTCGGATGGGTAAATCTTCCATCTCAAATTACTGAAAGCGATATTGATGATATTCAGGCAACAGCCGATAAGCTTACAAAATCAGCTGATTTTGTAATTGTAATAGGAATAGGCGGTTCATATCTCGGAGCAAAGTCTGTTATTGATGCCTTATCGCACAGTTTTGTTAATTTTCAAACAGGAAAAAAACATCCTGCAATAATTTTTGCCGGACAAAACATCAGCGAAGATTATGCTTTTGAACTGTTTGAGACACTTAAAGGACATAGCGTTGCTGCCATTGTAATTTCAAAATCGGGAACAACTGTCGAACCTGCAATTACTTTTCGTTTGATAAAAAAATATATAGAAGATGCCTGCGGTATCGATGAGGCGCGTGAACGTATTGTTGCCGTTACCGATAAGGCGCGCGGCGCGATGAATACAATAGCCGTGAAAAGCGGTTACAAAACGTTTGTAATTCCCGACGATGTTGGCGGGCGCTTTTCCGTACTGACGCCTGTAGGGCTGCTGCCTGTTGCCGTTGCCGGTTTTGATGTAAAAAAACTTGTAAAAGGCGCTGCCGATATGGAAAAGGCGACAGGTGCAAGTGTTGCTTTCGAGCAAAATCAGGCATGTATTTACGCTGTTGTGCGAAATGTTCTGTACGGAAAAGGTAAAAATGTGGAAATTTTAGCCAATTTCAACCCAAAACTTCATTCGTTTGCCGAATGGTGGAAGCAGCTTTATGGCGAAAGCGAAGGCAAAAGCGGAAAAGGCATATTTCCCGCAAGCGTTGATTTTACTACCGATTTACATTCACTTGGGCAATATATTCAGGATGGAAGGCGCATGATGTTTGAAACTGTTTTGAGCGTTGAAAATCCCAAACACGAATTTGCCGTACCTGCCGACAAAGAAAACATTGATGGCTTGAATTTTATTGCAAATAAACGCATTGATGAAATAAACAAATGCGCGGAAGCGGGAACAATACTCGCTCATGTTGACGGCGGCGTGCCGAATATTCACATATCCATTCCCGAAATCAGCGAATACAGTATCGGGCAATTGATTTATTTTTTTGAAAAAGCATGCGGTATCAGCGGTTATATGCTTGGAGTAAACCCTTTTGACCAGCCCGGAGTTGAAGCATACAAAAAAAATATGTTTCAGTTGCTTGGGAAATAAAATATCACAGGCAATATGCATGTTTGTCGCTGCCGTTTATTTTGAATTTATCATATCCAAACATTTCCACAGGCTGCGCATTGACTTTAACGATACGAAAGGTTCTGTTTTTGTTGTAATTGACTGCACCAGATTTTTCAGTTCGTTTCGTTCGATAAAAGGAATTTCATCGAGTGTAAAAAGTTCTTTTACCGGTTCTGATATTGATGTTTTGTAAATAAGATTATGCCATTCGCGTTTGCGCAAGTCAATAAGCGCCATGTTTTTTTCAGCAACAATTGTGAGTTCGTGGCTGTCGTAAAATGCGCATGGATTGGCTTTTATGCTTGCACTTATTCCGTTCAGAAATTCAAAATTCATTTGCTGTAATTCGGATTTTCGAACAAAAAGCGGTAATTTTCTATTGTGCATTGATACAACTTCACTGTCGGCAATCTTAATGATGGCGAATATTTCAGGAGTTATATCAATAACTGTACGCTGATGACTGTAATCTACGCTTTTGTCGAAATTTATATAACGGATGTTTTTGTATGCTTCGATTATTTCGCAAATTCCCCAGTAGTACATTTTAGACATTGACACCTGAACTGTAACTTCGGCTTCGTCGGCGAAATTGCATAACGAACCCGTGAAATCATTCAAAACGCAATTATAATCATCGATTAAGGCATGTTTCAAATTACGGATTGCATCTATGATAAGCCTGCGCTGTATCCTGTCGCCGCAAAAAACGATTATATCCGATGCATTCAGCAAATCCTGATAATTTTCAAAACGATGTTCATCGTAATTGACAAACGAAACATCATCTTTTGGAAAGTACACACCGCTAAACGACAAAGTATCAAGCTTGTCGATAGCATTTCTGTATTCTTTTGCCTTGCCCGAAAAACTTACAAATCCTATATTTAATTTCTTTTCCACAATAAAGTTACGAATATGCAAAGGTGGTTATTTTTTTTATCTTTTACAAATTTGCTTATAATCGCAATACGTACAAGCATCTTTATTTTCGGTTTGTACAAAAGGTATTGCAGCATCAAAAATATTTGAAATTATTTTACTCAACTGATTGAGAAAATCATTTTCGATTTGCCGTATATCCGTTAATTTTTCTTTTCCAAATTTTATCTGAATATCTTCCTGCTCGGTCAATTTTCTATTGATGTACAAAATTGATGGCATAACCTTGAATTCGGGTTTTTGCCTTGATATTATTACAGAATACAGAAATGCCTGAAAAGCATATCCATTGCGATTTTTAGACGATATAAATAACTCTTCGACTGATTTTATTGCCTTTCCTGTTCCTCCTGTTTTGTAATCCAGAACACGCAGAATATTTTCTTTCATGTCAATTCTGTCAACACGACCGCCCAAATAAGTATCAATATTTCCCAATGGCGTTTCAAAATTGAATTTATCAACAAGTTCCGTTTCTGTCTTATACAAAATAAACGGAATATTGGTTTTATCAAATTCCAGCAATTTTTTTATGTAGTCGACAATCACATCCCGCATAATCAGTTGCTGAGTACTGTAGTTTTGCGAATGGCTGATATTTGCTTCCGCTTTCATTGCTTCGTCAACAGTATTTTTCAGAAATTCGTTATTGTCGATAAGTGCGTCCAAGTCGTTTTCGCTGATGTATGAATTTTCAAGTTTGCCTGCTTTTTTATAAATAATTTCAGCCGCTTTATGAAAAATCTTACCAAAAGCTATTGAATCAGAATCCGTTTTATTGTCCGGCAGATGCAAATTTGCAATATGCCTAAAATAAAATTTCAACGAACAGTCAATAAACATGTTCAGCGTTGATGGCGAAAGATATGAATTGCCGCTGCTGTATTTATTCCGCAAAAGCGCGATTATTTCCTGCGTTTTATCAATTTTTATTTCCGGAATGGCGGGCAATGTTATCGGCGACTGAATATCGAAAAGTTCAATATCAAAATCGGATTCCATGCGTAACTGCAGTATAAACCGGCTCGCTTCGCCTTTGTTCAAACCATTGGCAGCAGTACCGTAGCTTACTGTTATATTTTCGGCTCTCTGCAAAAGTCTGTAAAAATAATAAGCGTAAATTGCATCCCGCCTGTCGCTTGTTGTAAGTCCGAATGCACGGCGCAGGCTGTATGGAATAAACGAGGCTTCACTTCCCGATTTCGGCAATAAATTTTCGTTTGCCGACAATATCAAAACATTCTTAAAATCAAGATTTTTTGTTTCTAAAATTCCCATTATTTGTAATCCTTTTGAAAGTTCTCCGTCAAAAGGTATTGTTGTTGAAGAAAGTAACCGGCGCAATAAAATTGAAAAAATTTTTATATCGATTGTAAACTTTTTGCTGTGTAGCATGTCGCCCAGCCTGTTTAGCGATGTATATGCGCGGAAAATTGCCTCATTGTATAATTGATTATTTGCAGAATTTTTTTGTGAAATATTTTTTAATATCTCAACAAGATAATCAATAAACTTATAGGTATTATCTACCGGTTCGAAAATTGATTTCAGGTTTATATCCCTGCGCAAATATTCGTCCGAACACTGATAGTCGCTGGTTTTTAATAATTCGGTTTCAATATTTTCGATTTCTAATGAAAGCGTTTGCACATATTGATTTTGCAAAACGTTCAAAACATAACTTCTTTTCCACAATTTTCTGTTTTTGTCGAAACCCTTTGTTTGCAAGTCAATCAGTACGTTTATTGTGCTGAATATCGGCGTTTGCGACAATGGAAAGCCCATTGTTACATTTGCATCCGAAATATTTTCGGGCAGCGAATACAGTACCGGAAGCAATAATGATTCGTTACACAAAACAACGGCAGAATCATCTAAATCCCGTATCGGCTTTACCCATTCGTGCAAATATCTTGCCTGTGCATTTTCGGTTGGCGATGATATTATTTTGATTTTTTTTCTGTTTTCCGAAAGCAGATTGAAATTTTCAGCCGGTAATTCAGATGGAAATTCACGTAAATTATTGCGCATGAAAAATCCTGCTTCGTGATTTTTATTTTTCAGGTAATATTCGTCGTAATCCCAGTAAAATAACGCTTTATTGTGTTTTTTCAGCAGATAAAACAATTTTTTTTCACAGGCATTAAGCATGTTGAAACCTACAAATGCATATTGTGTATATGTAAAAGTTTCGTCGATATTCATATTTTCATTTTCAATTATCGAACGATATATCATTCCTTCATAAGCTATTTTTTGCGATAGCAATTTACTGCGGAACTGCATATAAATATTACCTAAAACATCCCATATTTCTATGAATTTTTTCTTTATGTCGCTTTGTTTTTCAATAGAAAAATTTGCAAAAAACTGTTCCAGCGCCTTTTGCTGATTTTCGTCCAGAAATTCAAATGCATGTTGCATTTTTTTTAGATTTTGCAGATTGCCGAACAGTGATTGCGCATCAATCAAATTCCTGTCAATATCGTCGAAATCATGCAAGAGCATTTCTCCCCAAAAATAAAAATCATTGAAGTTTTCACCGGTTTTTGTATTGGTAACATAAACTTCGTACAATTCGCTCACAAGTTGCAGCATGTCGGCAAGATTAAATTCCGAAATATCTTCGACAAGATTGCTTATGGTCAGATAATTCGGCGACCACAAAGTTTTTCCGGCAGCGCGGTACAAATAATTATTGAAGAAAAATTTTGCCCGTTTATCAGGAAATACAACGGCAATTTCCGAAAGATTGTTACCAAACTTACGGTACAGGTCGCTCGCAGTTAATTCCAAAAATTTACTCATCATTCTGCAATATTAACAATAATTCGCGACAATGCAAAATATTGATGCGATTGCTTCAAAACTGAACAGTCATGCAAGAAACCGGTAAGCAGGCGAATCAAATAATTGCATATAATTCATTCTACATTTACAATATCAACAAGTTTTACTTTAAGAGCCTTGCAAACCTTTAGCAGCGTGCCGATAGTCAAATTTGTTCTTCCCTTTTCAATTCTGATAAGATTGTTGTATTCAATCTCAAGTTTGTCGGAAAGTTCCATTATCGACAAATTTTGCTCGTTCCTTAATTCTCTTATTTTCAGCCCTATTTTCATTAAAATTGTTTCTCTATCCATAATTTTCTATCACAAATGATTGCAGCAAAGAAAAAAGATTTACATTTGCATATTACAATCATATATGATTGTAATGTAAAGACTCGAAGTATTAATCAAACATTTTGAACAGGCTGCTGTTACTCAGGGAAAAGAATGGGACAGGTGAACGTGCGATATTGTTTCAGCAGCAAAAATTTAAAATTATAAAAGATGAAAACCAATAATTTTTAAGATATTATGGAGAATTTATTTTCAAAAACAACATCAGTAATTCGCAGAATGATAGAAAAACGCATTTCAACAAATCCAATGTCGGTTGGAGATATTTCGCCTTTGCATATTAAATATTTGCCTGACAATACAATATGGAATTGTCCTGAAAGTATGATTTTCAGTATTATTAATTCATACTTGCATAAGATTCGATTGGGCGTGTGTGAAAAGGATGCTGTTATGGAAATCGAAGAAGAAGAATTTGCAAATTATAATATTCATCTGCCTGCGACTCTTGAAAGCTATGTGCAATACCGGCTGAATGAAGAATATCCGATATTTGCATATCTGTATACAGACAGTTTAATCAACGATTTTTATTATATGATTTCCAGTTAGTTGTTCATTAGTAACCGCTCGGTCATTTACGGCAATAAATTACAAGTGAAAATTAATGAATAAAAACGCAGGATATTTATTGTTGTTGAACAATATTT
This sequence comes from Prevotellaceae bacterium, assembly GCA_031267135.1. Classification (GTDB taxonomy): domain Bacteria; phylum Bacteroidota; class Bacteroidia; order Bacteroidales; family UBA932; genus JAIRKV01. The sequence goes on along the minus strand of JAIRZQ010000066.1, from coordinate 22,656 downwards.
TTGTTTACTTTTGCATAAAATTTTAAGATTAGATATGAAATTTGGTGTAGTAATATTTCCCGGATCAAATTGCGACCACGATATGATTTATGTAATGCGTAACATTCTTGGTCAGGAAGTTGTACAGCTTTGGCATAAAGATGTTGATTTGCAAAATGTTGATGGCATACTGCTGCCGGGCGGATTTTCTTACGGAGATTATCTGCGTTCGGGCGCGCTGGCAAGATTTTCGCCTATTATGAGTAAAGTAACGCAATTTGCAAACGATGGCGGATTTGTGTTTGGAATTTGTAACGGCTTTCAGATTTTATGCGAAGCAAATCTGTTGCCCGGAGCGCTGTTGCACAACAATAACCAAAAATTCATTTGCCGCAATACTTTCATCCTTCCCGATGGTAAAAACGCCTGTCCGACATATTTTCTCGACAAAAATAAAGCTTTGAAAATTCCCATTGCACATGGAGAAGGTCGTTATTTTGCAGATGAACAAACGCTTGTAGAATTGAAAAACAACGAACAGATTATTTTCAGATATTGCAGCAAGGAAGGAAATATTTCGGATGAGTCAAATCCGAATGGCTCGCTCGAAAATATCGCAGGTATTTGCAACAGCACGCGAAACGTTTACGGAATGATGCCTCACCCCGAACGCGCTGCCGACAAAAACCTCGGCAATACAGATGGATTGCTGATTTTCGAATCCATGCTTGAAATGATGAACCGGCAAAAATCGAATATTAACCTGTAACTGAGTTTAAAACATCATTTCATTGGATGAAATACATTTTTATCTTTCAGTTATCAGTCTTTAATACATTCAGCATCAAGGTTGTCTTTTTCAATATCTTTAAAATAGTTTACCGTTCCTACTTTCAGTTCTGCTGTTGAAGCGTCGTCGCAAACTATAATTTCTTTGGGATGAGTTTGCAGAGCGGTAATTGTCCACATTTGGTTCAGGCTTCCTTCTACTCCCTGTTGCAGGGCGCGCGCTTTGCCGTGTCCGTTCACTATTATCAGCACTTCCTTTGCATCCATTATTGTGCCTACACCTACTGTAAGTGCAGTTTTTGGAACTTTGTTTACATCGTTGTCGAAAAAGCGCGAATTTGCTATTATTGTGTCTGTTGTGAGAGTTTTAATGCGAGTTCGCGAAGCGAGCGACGAGCCGGGTTCGTTGAAAGCTATGTGCCCATCGGGACCTATTCCGCCAAGAAACAAATCTATTCCGCCGTATGATTTTATTTTTGCTTCGTAATTATCACATTCTTCCATAAGATTTTTTGCGTTTCCGTTAAGAATGTTTATGTTTTCTTTTTTTACATCGATATGATTAAAAAAATTAGTCAACATGAATGTATGATAGCTTTGTTCGTGATTTTGAGGTATTCCGATATATTCGTCCATATTGAAAGTAACAACGTTTTTGAACGATATTTTTTTTTCGTTGAACAGCCGTATCAGTTCTTTGTAAGTTCCGAGCGGCGACGAGCCCGTAGGCAAACCAAGTACAAAAGGTTTCGTCGATGTCGGCTTAAAATTGTTGATTTTTGCAGCAATGTAAGCTGCCGTCCATTTCGATACATTCTGATAATCGGGTTGAATAATCAGTCTCATAACAGTTTATTTTTTATTTGTATTATTTTTCAGTAATTCTTTTGCATTATCGATGGCGGCTTTGGTTATATCGCTGCCGCTAAGCATTTTTGCAATTTCCATAATGCGTTCTTCATGTGTCAGCAGGCGGATATTTGTAGTTGTTGTACCGACTGATTCTTCTTTATAAACAAAATAGTGATTATTGCCTTTGCTTGCAATTTGAGGCAAATGCGTAATATTTATTATCTGCGAATTTTTTGCAAGATTATTTATTATTTCGCCTGTTTTGTCGGCTACATCGCCAGAAATTCCGGTATCTATTTCGTCGAAGATTATTGTAGGAAACATTCCATTTTCAATTACAAGCGATTTCAAACTCAACATCAATCTTGACATTTCGCCGCCCGAAGCAACTTTTGAAATTTCCTGCGGCGGCATTTCTCTGTTTGCCGAAAATAAAAATGCAACATTATCTTTTCCATGCGGAGTAAACGTTTCGTTTTCAGTAATATTAACATTAAGCACGGCATTGGGTATTCCAAGCGACCGCAGCATTTGCACTACATGCTTTTCGATGCTGCCGGTAACTTTTTTTCGCGACAGTGTGAGATTATCGGCATATGACTTCATTATATCGAAGAGTCTTGCCTTTTCCTTTTCAAGTTTTTCGAGGCTGCTGTCAAAATTTTCGATAACGTTAAGTTTTTGTTGAATATCACTGTGAATCGAAAGCAATTCGGAAATTGTAGCAACTTTATGTTTCTGCTGCAAGTCATAAATAACTGTCAATCGATTTTCGATAAACTGTTGCCGTTCGGAATCAAAATTTATGTTTTCGTTTTGTCTATCTATTTCGTCGGCAATATCGCGAAGTTCTATTCGGCACGATTCCATTCTCGTAACAAAATTTTCGGCGTCTTTCGACAACCTTTCAATTTTTCTCATTGCAGAAATACTTTCGCGAATCATTGTATTTACAGATGTTTCATCGCTGGCAAGAGCTGATAATACATTTGTGTAAGCTGTTTTTATTTCTTCGGCGTGAGTTATCAGGTTAAGTTCGTTTTCCAGGTCTTCCTGTTCGTCGGCTTGCAGCTTTGCAGACAGAAACTGTTCGTTTTGAAAACTCAAATAGTCGTATTCATTTTTAGCCAGTTCTGCCTGATTTTTTAACTCCGATAACTGTTTCTCGGCATCTTTGTATGCAGCGAAAGCCGACAGGTATGATTGTAATATTTCCTTATTTTTTGCTGCTGTATCAATTATATCCATTTGAAAGGCAGGATTCGACAACAATAAGGTCTGATGTTGCGAATGAATATCAACAAGCTGTTCGCCTATGTTTTTAAGTTGAGAAACATTTACGGGAATGTCGTTTATAAATGCCCGCGATTTGCCGTTACCGCTTACTATACGCCGAAATACGGAATTTGTATCAAATTCGGCATCATTGCTTTCAAATATTGGCTCAAATCTTTTTTCATCGAGTTGAAAGGTGACTTCAATCACGCAGTTTTTTTCCGAATTTTTCAGGATATTTGTTTCGGCGCGTTGTCCCAGCGCCAGCGATAAAGCTCCAAGCAATATTGATTTGCCTGCGCCGGTTTCGCCTGTAATGATGCTCAAACCTTTGTCGAAATCAATCAGCAACGAATTGATTATTGCGTAATTTTCGATATTTATTGATTTAAGCATTGGCTTATAATTAGTTTGTATTTTAATAAAAACTCATAGTCGAAAGCGCATTGCTAAAACTCACTTGTAGATTCTTTCATAGCCTTGTATTTCGATTCGTTGGCATTGTCTATTTCGGCCAGAATATTGTAAACTCTGACCTTATCGGTCATTGCGCCTTGCGAAAATATGTTTACAATTTCATCGGCTTTTGAGTCAAAGAATAATTTTAAGTAGGTAAGATATGGATCGGGCTTGTCGCGATAGACTTTTTGAATTTCGGATAATGCCTGCGAAACCTGTTCACGCGCTTCGCTTGGGCGTTCCGACAGTCTGTCCAATCCCAAACGGTGATACATGTGGTAAGCGGAACGGACATTACTGTAACGCGAGTTAAGAATATTGTTAACTATCCAGTATCTGTTGCGGCGATTGCCATCAAAGGCTTTCCAGCCTGCGCCTATTTCATTTTGTGCGTTGGATACTATTTTCTGCGATTTTTGAAAATATTCGGTTCCGCCGCGTGGCGAAAACGAATCGTAATCCATTCCTATAATCAAATAGACATAATATGCTATAAGCGACGACAAATTTGATGTATGCATGTTTTCGTTAAACTCTATCTTGTCGTATTCGTTATATTTGAATTGAATATCATTGTCGGAAAAATTAAGCATTGTAGTCTGATACGCCGAGCCGAAAACAGGACGCTTGGATTGAACCTGCATTGTGCCTTTAAATTCCCCGGAATTGATTTCTTCAGTAATATTTATGAGTATGGAACATTCAATTCGTTCCTGCTGCGTATATACATGATTTGTCCAGTTGGTATTGTTTACAAATTCGTACAGAGATTGCTGCAATGTACTGAAAATAGTGCGGTTTGTCGATCCTTGTATTCGCTGGGATGTTACGCTTATGCGGCAAAACAGTTCTTGTGCATTGCACGTTAATGCCGTAAAAATCAGACATAATGAGATTAGCGTTTTTTGCATGGCATTTACGTTTTTTATTAATGGAAAACAGTTAATTATTTTTTACATTTTCTTTCTCTTTCTCTTTTTTATCAACAAATCGATAATAAATCTTGTCGATTAGAAATTCATCGATAGCCATAAGCGTTGGCTTTGGCTGTTTTTCGTAGTATTTTGAAATTTCTATCTGTTCGTGGTTTTCAAAAACTTCTTCGACCGAATCGCCCATCGAATTAAATTCTTCGAGTTTGCGGCTTAGTTCCTGCTTTTGTTCGGCTGCAATTTGATTGGCGCGCTTTGTAATAATCATTACGGTTTCATAAATATTGTTTGTTGTACTCGACAAATCCGTGATGTTACGTGTTTGTGTGGTGGTTGAAATTGTTTTTCTTTTTTCCATTTTATGTTTGTAATTTTAAATTATTCATTTGTTTTTTCCTGATCTGAATTTTCCTGCGACTTGCTGCCAAATTGAGTTGCCTTTACTGCAACGGCATACATGTTTTCGACTTCTTTCTTATAGTTCGACACAGGAAATTCGCTTGTAAAGTTCAGATACTCATCGATAGTATTCTGGTAACGTTCTCTGCGTTTGTCGTGCTTGCTGTGAGTAGCGTACAAATAGCTTGATTTAAGGATTAAAAACAGCGCTTCTTCCCGATGATTCGAATCGGGATAATCCTTCAAGTGATTTTTGAATGATTCTACAGATGAGCGGTAATCTTCGATTTTGAAATACAGTTTTGCCGATAAAAACGATTTGTCAACCAGTCGCTGTTGAAGTTCATTCAGCACATCTTCGCTTTTTTTACGCTGTTCGGCATTTCCGTTTGGATAGGCATATAGATATTCATTCAGTGCCGTGATACATTTAATAGTTGGAACCTGATCAAGTTCCGGACGATGCGATTGAGAATACAGGCACGCCGCGTATAAGTATGTTGCCTCTTCGGCGAAAACGCTACGCGGAAATGTTCGCTTGAACATGTCGAAATAATATTCGGCAGTGTAAGGGTCGCCTGACAGGTAATACGCTTTGGGAAAATAAAAGTTTATACTGTCGTCGCGTTCCGTTCCCCTGAGATACTGCAAAACAGGCTCAAAAAACTTGGTTGCGTAACGGTATTTACCTTTGTTATAACATTCCATTCCTAATTTATACTTGGTTTCGTTGTCCGATTTCTTCAAAAGTTTTTCATATTTGCTGCACGACGACAGCGCTATAACCGTAACAAACAAAGCCGTAATGATTCCTATCTTTTTCATTTTTATAAAAAATTATATGCTTTTGAACCTACAAAGGTAAGATTTTTATTCGACTTTTTACAAAAAATACAATGTAAACAATTAAAAAGTTTAAAAACAGGCAAAAATATTTTTTGAATAAATTATTTTAAGCTGATTTTCGAGAGAAAAAGACAGAATATTACAGGTTAAAATATCTTGTTCAAAAAATACATTTGGTAATTGAAGTTGTTTTTTACAAAAAACATTGAAAATTAAAACAGTTTTTCACGCATAATTATTAGCTTTGCGGCTTGAATTAAATTATTAAATTATGACATTGATAAAATCTATTTCGGGATTCAGAGGAACAATAGGAGGTAAGGTCGGCGAAAATTTTACGCCTGTAGATATTGTCGTTCTTACATCTGCTTATGCACAGTGGCTTAAAGAGCAGTATCCCGACAGAAAATTGAAAATTGTTGTCGGTCGCGATGCTCGGATTTCGGGAGAAATGGCGACTTTGCTTGTTATCGGCTCGCTGCTGGGTTCGGGTGTTGATGTTGTAAATGTCGGGCTTGCAACAACGCCGTCTGTAGAGCTTGCCGTGGTTTACGAAAATGCGGATGGCGGAATAATCCTTACGGCAAGCCATAATCCGAAACAGTGGAACGCTCTGAAACTGTTGAACGGAAAAGGCGAATTTTTGAATAATGGTGAAGGAAAATCCCTGCTCGAAATTGCCGACAAAGCTGAATATTCATTTCCAAATATTGACGAAACCGGAAAAATAATAAAAACCTACAACTTTAACGACATTCATATAAAAACGATTCTCGCCAGTCGTTTTGTCGATACAGATGCAATAATAAAGGCAAAATTCAAGATTGTTGTTGATGCCGTAAATTCGGTTGGCGGAATAATTATTCCTCAAATGCTTAAAAAACTTGGCGTTGATGTTGTTGAATTGAATTGTGAACCTACGGGAAATTTTGCACATAATCCCGAGCCGCTTCCCGAGAATCTTATGGAAATTTCCAAAAAAGTAGTAGTAGAAAAAGCTGATCTCGGCATTGTCGTTGATCCTGATGTTGACCGTTTGGCTTTGGTTTGCGAAAACGGCGAAATGTTCGGAGAAGAATATACGCTTGTGTCGGTTGCCGATTATGTTTTATCGAAAACACAGGGCAATGTGGTATCAAATATTTCGTCCTCGCAGGCTCTTCGCGATATTGCCGAAAAGCATGGAAGACAATATTTTTCGGCTGCCGTAGGTGAAGTGAATGTCGTTGCAAAAATGAAAGAGACCAATGCGGTTATCGGAGGCGAGGGAAATGGAGGAGTGATTTTTCCGGAAATTCATTACGGGCGCGATGCCTTAATCGGTATTGCCCTGTTTCTCACAAATCTGGCAAATAAAAAAATAAAAGTATCCAAACTTCGTTCGACATACCCTGATTATTTCATGTCGAAAAATAAAATCGAATTGATGCCGGACATTAATATTGATGAAATTTTTGAGCGAATAAAGCAAAAGTATTCATCGCAGCGAATAACAGATGTTGATGGCGTAAAAATTGATTTCGACAATGAAAAAATGTGGGTTCTTTTACGAAAATCAAACACGGAACCTGTTATTCGTGTTTATTCCGAAGCAGGCGATATTGAAGCTGCCGACAGACTGTCAAAAAAAATTATTGATGAAATAAATGAATTTACGCTTTAATTTACATAAACACAATATTCATTGTTCCGGAGCATATCAACAATAAAAAAATCGCACCTCAGTATGTCGAGAAATGCGATTTTTGACTTTTTTCTGAATTACCCTTTGTTAATATATTGCAAAGATAAATTCGAAGATGTATAACGAATAATTTGTATTTAATCGTTTTTAACAGAGCTACCTTTTTTTCATCATTTGTTTCATTTTTTCTTTGTTGGTCATTGTTTTCATCATTTTTCGAGTTTCTTCAAACTGTTTCATGAGTTTATTAACTTCGTTGATGTTTGTTCCGCTTCCGGCGGCAATTCTTTTTCGGCGTCTGGTATCAATTATCGATGGCTGTTCACGTTCCTGCTGAGTCATCGACATTATTATCGCTTCAGTTGCCTTAAATGCGGTTTCATCAATATCTTTCACCATTTTTCCTATTTTCGGAATCATGCCCATCAAATCTTTAATATTCCCCATTTTTTTGATTTGTTGAATCTGTTTATAAAAGTCGTTGAAATCAAATTGGTTTTTACGCAGTTTTGCCTGAAGTTTTCGAGCTTCTGTTTCGTCGAACTGTTCCTGCGCTTTTTCAACCAGAGATACGATATCGCCCATTCCCAAAATTCTGTCAGCCATACGTTCTGGATGAAACACATCGAGAGTTTCGGGTTTTTCGCCTGAACTTATGAATTTTATGGGTTTATCTACAACCGCGCGTATCGAAATAGCCGCTCCGCCGCGCGTATCGCCGTCAAGTTTTGTAAGCACAACTCCGTCGAAATTCAGTCTGTCGTTAAATTCCTTTGCGGTATTCACCGCATCCTGACCTGTCATCGAGTCAACCACAAACAGTGTTTCGCTCGGCTTCACCGCTGATTTTATCGCGGCAATTTCGGTCATCATTTGCTCGTCGATAGCCAAACGTCCTGCGGTATCGATAATCACAGCGTTAAACCCTTTGGTCTGCGCGTATTTTATCGCGTTTTGCGCAATTTTTACAGGATTTTTATTTTCTTCTTCCGAATAAAATTCGGCTCCGACCTGTTCGCCGATAATTCTTAACTGTTCTATTGCCGCAGGGCGGTAAACATCGCAGGCGACAAGCATAACCGAACGTCCTTTTCTGGCTTTTAGAAAGTGCGCAAGTTTTCCCGAAAAAGTTGTTTTTCCCGATCCCTGCAATCCTGAAATAAGGATAATTGCAGGATTTGGCTTTATGTTTATATCGGTTGCCTGTCCGCCCATTAGCAAAGCAAGTTCGTCGTGAACTATCTTCACCATCATTTGGCTTGGGCGTATGGAAGCGAGTACATTTTGTCCGAGCGCTTTTTGCTTAACTTCATCGGTAAACGATTTAGCAACTTTATAGTTAACGTCGGCATCAAGCAAAGCCTTGCGAACATCTTTGAGCGTTTCGGCAACGTTTATTTCGGTAATTTTACCTTCGCCTTTCAATATTTTAAACGATCTTTCAAGTCGTTCCGATAAATTTTCAAACATTATACTTAACTGTTAATTATTTCACGCGGCAAAATTAGTTTTTTTAATTCATAAACCGTCGCTGATGCAAAATAATTTTAATTGACGATTATAATTTAAAGATTTAAGGTTTAAAAATTTAATGATTGAAAAACAGAAGCGGAAAACGCTTCGCTCTCACATTTTCAATTTTCAACAGTCTTTTTTATCCGATTTTTTAAAATTTCCAAAAAAAAACTTACTTCTCACGAATATTTTTGTCCGATAATTTATATTATAAGACAATGAACGCGTGTGATTATCAGTAATATAGATATATTTTCATATAATTGTCAAAAAAAATGTTTTTGCTTATAATAAAAGATGTATTTAACTTTGCATGTTTTATAATATAAATTATAGGACAAAAAATTTACTAAATATTCAATTTATTAAAAAAAAACAGATTTATGAAGAAAATTCTATTAATTATGATGGTTGCTATGCTTTGTGCAGCAACAGCAAATGCCCAAATTAAATTTGGAGCTAAAGCAGGTGTTAATCTATCAACTTTAACTGATGCAGATGATGCCGAATTAAAATTCGGTTTTCATGTAGGCGGTTTTGCTGAGTTTACACTCAGTGATCGTATTGCACTTCAACCGGAACTTCTTTATTCAACACAAGGAGCAGATGCTGAAGGTGATAATTCACTTAGTTTAGGCTATATTAACGTTCCTGTATTGTTAAAAGTAAACATTGTAGAAGGACTTAGCGCAGAAGTTGGTCCTCAGGTTGGTTTTTTACTTTCATCAAAAGCAAAAAGCGGAGTTGTATCGGTTTCTATTAAAGACTACACAAAGTCTCTTGATGTATCAGCTGTGATTGGGTTGAGTTATACATTTGCGGAAAAATTTGTCGTTAGCGCCCGCTATGGTCTTGGGTTTACAACGGTTTACAAGCAAGAACTAGTAAATGATGCCAAACCCAAAAACAGTGTCATGCAGGTAAGCTTTGGCTACAAGTTTTAATTGTACGCTTAAAATGTTATAAAACAGGAGGCTGTCTTTTTTTGAGGCAGCTCCTTTTTTTATTCGGCACAAACAGCGGACAGATAGATTGTCTGTTTTGCCAATATGCGTTTTGATGGAATTAATTATAGATGAAATAAATTACGCCGCTAATACAGAAAGTTATTGAACGGATAACGACCGGCATGAATTTCAGCAATAATTTTGTAAATATCGCCGCGTAATTTTTCCATATTGACTTTATTTTTTGCAGATACAAAAATGCACGGAGTATTTTCTTTTGCAATCCAGCTTTTCATTAACTGTTCGAGCGAATAGTTTTCTATTGTTATCGGAGTCAAATCATCTGCGGCTTTTTCGACAAAAGTGTATGCATCTATCTTGTTGAATACCAGAAAAACCGGCTTATTTGCCGCTCCTATATCAAACAGAGTTTGCTTTACAATATTTATCTGTTCTTCGCAATTCGGATGAGAAATATCAACAACGTGAATCAATATATCGGCTTCGCGAACTTCGTCGAGCGTTGACTTGAACGATTCTATCAACTGTGTTGGCAATTTGCGAATGAAACCAACCGTGTCGGAAAGCAAAAACGGAAGATTTCCGATTACCACCTTACGCACTGTTGTGTCAAGCGTAGCAAACAGTTTGTTTTCGGCAAAAACTTCCGATTTGCTCAACAGTGTCATGAGCGTTGATTTCCCTACATTGGTATATCCGACCAGTGCAAGCCTAACCAAATTGCCGCGGTTTCCACGCTGCGAAATCATTTGCCTGTCAATTTTTTTCAGCTGCTCTTTAAGTTTTGCTATGCGTTCAAGAATGATTCTTCGGTCGGTTTCCAGCTGAGTTTCGCCGGGTCCGTAACGCCCTATTCCACCGCCGCGCTGACGTTCCAAGTGTGTCCACATTCGTGTGAGACGAGGCAATAAATATTGATATTGAGCCAGCTCGACCTGAGTTTTAGCATAAGCGGTTTTGGCTCTTCGCGCAAAAATGTCAAGAATAAGGCTTGTGCGGTCGAGAATTTTACAGTCTAATATTTTCTCAATATTTTTCAGTTGCGAAGGCGTCAGTTCATCATCAAAAATTGCAATATCAATTTCGTTTTCCTTTATATAATTCAGAATTTCAACGATTTTTCCGGAACCTGCAAAGGTTTTTGAATTTGCGCGTTCGAGCCGTTGCGTAAACGATTTTACAGCAACAGCGCCTGCCGTTTCTGCCAAAAATTTGAGTTCATCGAGGTATTCTTTTGTTTGCGCATCGCTTTGTTCGTTGGTAATTATGCCAACAAGTACGGCGCGTTCGTGAAATTCTTCTATTTTACTGTTTGAATTACGTTCCAATGTTTTTATTTATTCCAATGAATTTAATAAAATATTACTTTGTTGCCAAATCTACCGCTTTTGCAATCGCAGCGTTCAATCCGTCATTTTTTTTGCCGCCGGCGGTTGCAAAAAATGCCTGTCCGCCACCGCCGCCTTCAATTTCTTTTGCGGCTTCGCGAACAATTTGCCCTGCGTTTTTCCCGGCTGCAACCAAATCATCGCTAAATGCAACCATAAGCACAGGCTTGTCCGAATCACTGCATCCTATCACTATTGCCGTTTTTTCAAGCTCCTTGCGCATTTCAAAAACTATGCTTTTCAATTTTTCGGAATAAATCAAAACAAGCGAGCTCACAACATTTATGCCGTTGACAGCTTCAATGTTTTCCAGCATTTTGTGTTTCAGCGACTTGATTTTCTCCTGCATTAAATCGTCGAGCTGCTTTTTTAAATTCTCATTTTCGTTAAGCGACTTTTTAATTGACTGAATAAATGCAGGGCTGTTGTTGAATAACTGCCGAATTTGTTTTAAAGAATCAACAAATTCGTAAACGATATTTTCGGCATTTTCGCCTGTTACTGCTTCGATACGGCGCACGCCTGCCGCAATTGCCGACTCGTAAATTATTTTGAAAAAACCTATTTGACCTGTTGCAACTGCATGTGTTCCTCCGCACAGTTCAACAGATTCACCGAATTTTATTACTCGAACAACATCCGAATATTTTTCGCCAAACAGCGCCATTGCTCCCATGTTGCGAGCTTCGCTTATCGGCACGTGCCGATTTTCGCTGCACAATACGTTTTCGCGAATTTTTTCGTTTACCATTTTCTCAATTTGTCGAATTTCATCGTCGCTTACTTTTTGAAAATGCGCAAAATCAAACCGCAAATAACTTGAATTTACCAGCGAACCTTTTTGTTCAACGTGCGTTCCCAAAACTTTTCGCAGGGCATAATGCAAAAGATGTGTGGCAGTGTGATTGTTGGCAATTGCCGTACGCTTTTTTATATTTATTTTTGCGTGAAACTTTGCCGCAGGATTTTTTGGAAGATGCTGTGCGATATGTATTATTAAGTTATTTTCTTTGATGGTATTTATGATTTCTATGGTTTCGTATTGCGATTCTATTGTTCCGCTGTCGCCGACCTGTCCGCCCGACTCTCCGTAAAAAGGCGTTTTATCGAAAACAAGATGCACTGTTTCTTCCGATTTTGTTTTCACAACACGATAGCGTGAAACTTCGACATCGAGTTCCGTTTGGTCGTAACCTAAAAATTCTTCTTCCTGAATTTCTTTGATAACCGTCCAGTCGTCGGTTTCGACTGTCGCTGCATTACGGCTGCGATTTTTTTGCATGTTCAATTCGTTTCCGAATTCCTTTTCGTCAACAGTAAAATTATTTTCGCGAGCAATGAGTTCGGTAAGATCAACAGGAAATCCGTATGTATCGTACAGAGTGAAAGCCGATTTTCCATCTATTGCAGTTTTATTTTCTGCTTTCATTTTTGAAATAATATTGTCTAAAAGACGCATTCCGTGTTCTATTGTGCGCAAAAATGCCGATTCTTCTTCTGTAATAACTTTTTCGATAAGCGTTTGTTGCGCTATTATTTCGGGAAAAGCCTCGCCCATTGAACTTACAAGCACAGGTACAAGCTTATTGAGAAAAGGTTCGTTGAAATCAAGAAAAGTATATCCGTAGCGAACAGCACGGCGCAATATGCGGCGTATTACGTAACCGGCTTTATTGTTAGATGGAAGCTGTCCATCGGCAATCGAAAAACATATTGCACGCAAATGGTCGGCAATAACTCGCATGGCAATATCGGTTCTGTTGGATGCGCCATATTTTTGATTCGAGATTTCTGCAATTTTTTGTATTACCGGTTGAAAGACATCCGTATCGTAATTGCTCTTTTTTCCTTGAATTGCCATACATAAACGCTCGAATCCCATTCCCGTATCGACATGTTTTTCGGGAAGCAACTCGAGCGAGCCATCCGTTTTGCGATTGTATTGAATAAAAACGAGATTCCAAATTTCAATCACAAGAGGATTGCCTTTGTTTACCAAATCTTTTCCGGCGATTTTTTTTCGTTCTTCATCATCGCGCAAATCAATATGAATCTCACTGCACGGACCGCACGGACCCGTATCGCCCATTTCCCAAAAGTTGTCTTTTTTACATCCGAGCAGGATTCTTTCTTCCGGAAGAAATTTTTTCCAGTATTCTGCAGCTTCGGTATCGGCAGCAAGACCATCGTCCTCGCTACTTTCGCAAACGGTTGCATAAAGCCTCTCCGGATTTAATTTATAAACATCAACCAGCAACTCCCAAGCCCATTCAATAGCTTCTTTTTTGAAATAATCGCCAAAACTCCAATTTCCGAGCATTTCAAACATTGTATGATGATAGGTATCATATCCCACTTCTTCCAAGTCGTTATGTTTTCCGGATACTCGCAAACATTTTTGAGTGTCGGCAACGCGCCTGTTTTTTGCAGGAGCATTTCCCAAAAAAATGTCTTTGAACTGGTTCATTCCCGCGTTAGTGAACATCAATGTCGGGTCGTTTGTTACAACCATTGGCGCCGATGGCACGATAATATGCTGCTTTGACTTAAAAAAGTTTAAAAAATTCAATCTGATTTCTTTAGAATTCATATATTTAAAATCCTTATTTGCTTAATATTAAACTAATATATTGTTTTTTATTTTGTTAAAATAGTTGTAAAATTAATTTTTTTTACCTAACTTTACCAAGTTTTTTGTTTCTTTTTTTAAATGCCACGACAAAAATACAAATTAAATACGGAAAGTTTAGATTTTGAAGTCATAAAAATTCCTTTGCGGCGCAAAACACAACGTTTTTTTGTAATGTTTTTGCTGTCGTTAATTTTATTTTTCATTTATGCGTATATCTATTCTCAATTTTTTGAAAGTCCCAAAATAATACTTCTGAAAAGCGAAACTGTAAATATACAGTTGAAATACGACTTTCTTCTTAAAGATATAGAAAATGCCGATAAGTCAATAACGACAATCAACAACAGAGATCAAAACGTATATCGAACGCTTTTTGGGCTTGATAAAATATTTTATAATGCAAACAAAAAAAATACGGATGCACAAAATGGAGATTTACTGCATAATGTAAATAAAACCTTTACGGGACTTGATGATTTTCGCCGTAAAATTTACATACAGTCAAAGTCATTTGATATAATTTCAAAATATGCAGCAAATATGGAAAAAATGACATTATGCATGCCATCTATTCCTCCGATTGATTTGGGAGAAGTACGAAGAATAGGAAATTACGGATATCGTATCGACCCGTTCTTTGGAGACTGGCGTCATCACGACGGACTGGACTTTACAACAGATACGGGTAATCCTATTTACGCTACGGGAGATGGCGTAATTGCAGCAGTAGTATACTCAAATTCGCCGACAAGCTATGGCAACAGAATTGATATTGAACATGGATTTGGTTACTTAACGCGTTATGCGCATCTTTCAAAAATACTTGTTAAAGAAGGAATGCAGGTAAAACGCGGAGATATGATAGGCTTATCCGGAAATACCGGAAAATCAACCGGACCTCATTTGCATTACGAAGTAAGATACTATGGAAAGCCGATGTATCCTAAAAAATATTATGTTGATGAATCAGCCGAAATCAGTTATGACCAAATTATAAACAGAGATAAAAAATGAACGAGTGGAAATACGATGAACAATCGATGACATATAAAAAAATTAAAAAAGCAAGACGGATATTACGGAATTGCATTGTATATTTTGTTTCGTCAATCGTACTTGCCGTAATTTATTATGTAATTTTTGCACTGACAATAGATACAAAACAGGAAAGACAATTCAAACAGGAATATGCATATCTTGAATCGGCATACGACTCGCTCAACGTGAATTTTTTGAAAGCAAAATCTGTTCTTGAACATTTAAAACAAAAAGATACGATGATATATCGTTCGGTATTCAAAACCGATCCGACAGAATCGGGATTAACATTTGAAACACGAAATTTCAGCATGGCAAGCATAATGGAAAATTACAATATTGTAAATATGACGTCTGCTACCATAAGCCGGCTTGTTGACCGTGTTCGTAATAACAAAGCGAAAATGGAAACGGCGCTTTCAAAAATCAATAGCGATAAAACAAAATTCAGAAATATTCCCGCAATACAGCCTGTAGAAAATAAAAATCTTAAATACAACAGCGTATCGGTAGGAATGAAAATACATCCTTTTTACCGTATTCCCAAAATGCATACAGGTTTGGATTATACGGTTCCAATAAATACAAAGGTTATTGCAACAGCAGATGGTATTGTCGAAGACATTGTAGAAGATGCGGCAAAAGGAATAGCCGTTTATATCAATCATGGCAATGGATACACAACGGTTTACGCTCATCTTGCCAAATCGCTGGTTGCCAAAGGTGCAAGCGTGCAACGAGGCAAATTGATAGCATTGTCGGGCGATTCGGGATTGTCGATTTTTCCTCATTTGCATTACGAAGTATGGAAAAACGGCAAACTGATAAATCCTATAAACTGTTTCTTCGCCGAACTGAATCCAACACAGCTCAAAACAATGATATATGCATCATCAAACATAGGACAGTCACTGGATTAGTAAAGCCGTGAAGACAGATGATAGGTATCTTCGGAAATAATTTAGTAGTTTCAATTATATTAATTCCGATAAAATATTAAAATTATGATTGCTGCTTTTTATAAAAAGCAGCAAAACAAATATTAAGATATAATTATGTATTTAACTGTAAATGAATTAATCAGTAATGATATTTATATCAATTTTGCCGCTATACATTACCTGCTTTGATGCAGCTTGCTCGGCTTCCTTTTTAGATGCTCCGTAACCTTTGCCGAGAATTGTATTGCCGTCAAACAGGATGGCTTTAAATCGATTATGACTGTTCGTTATTACAGATTCTTCGTAACATTCAAAAATTAATTTTGATTTGTGTTTTTGTCCCCATTCAAGTATCTTACTTTTATAATCAACCTCTTCTTCGATTAATTTATCAATATCAACGAATTTAAGAAACCGTTTTATAAATATTTCTTTCGTAGTTTTGTAGCCAAAATCAAGCAGCATAGCTCCGTGTATAGCTTCAAAAATATTTCCGGCTGCTCCTTTTGCCTGCTTGTTACGAGATTGATGCTGTGTCAGCAATTTCATGAGTCCGCTCTGCTGCGACAGCGAGTTTAAACTTTTGCGGCTTACTATTTTTGCTCGCATTTTTGTAAGAAAACCTTCCTGTTTATTTGGAAACTGTGTAAACAGATATTCGGCAACTATGCTGCCTACTACCGCGTCGCCAAGATATTCCAGACGTTCATTAGTCCTGGGCTTTTTATTTTTGTTGTAAATTATGTCCGACCTTTGCGTTAAGGCGACTTTGTACAGTCTGATATTATTGGGATATTTTCCCAATACATTTTTTAAGCTAATGTATAATTGCTTATCGTCTGAGTAATTGACTATTATAGATTTAACAAATGATATCAATGCCTAATCTAATTTCTTAAGGATTATTGCCGCATTATGCCCACCAAATCCGAATGTATTGCTTAAAGTTACGTTAACTTTGCGTGACTGTGCCTTATTAAGCGTAAGATTAAACGTTTTGTAATCTATTTCGTCATCCGGAGTTTCAAAATTGATTGTCGGCGGTATTATTTGGTTCTTAATAGCGCAAATGCAAGCCAGTGTTTCGAGCGCTCCTGCAGCTCCAAGCAGGTGCCCTGTCATCGATTTTGTTGAACTTATATTTATTTTAGAAACAGATTCGCCAAACACTTTTTGTATTGCCTTGAGTTCGGCAATATCTCCAAGCGGCGTAGATGTTCCATGAACGTTGATATAATCAACATCGCTTACTTTAAAATTGGAATCGTCGAGGGCTGTCTGCATAACGCTTGCCGCTCCGAGACCTTCAGGATGCGGCGCTGTGAGATGATATGCATCTGCCGACATGCCGCCGCCCATAACTTCGGCGTAGATTTTAGCTCCGCGCGCTTTTGCATGTTCATATTCTTCGAGAATAAGTCCGGCTGCACCTTCGCCAATTACAAACCCATCTCGATTTTTATCAAACGGACGGGAAGCTGTTCCATAGTTATCATTATTTACCGACAAAGCCTGCATTGAGTTAAATCCTCCGACTCCGGCTTCATTGATGGCTGATTCCGAACCTCCGGCAACCATAATAATTGCTCTACCGCGACGGATATGGTTCATCGCTTCTATAAGCGCGTGGGTTGATGATGCGCATGCTGAAACTGTTGCATAATTCGGTCCGCAAAACCCATGCTTTATTGATATGTATCCTGCGCAAATATCGGCAATCATCTTAGGAACAAAAAAAGGGCTAAAGCGAGGTATTCCGCCACCTTCAAGAAAGCCCTTTACTTCATCAAAGAAAGTACGAATACCTCCTATACCTGACGCCCAAACAACTCCAATTCTAAAAGGATCAGCAGATTCTTTACTTATTCCTGCATCTGCAATTGCCTGATCGGCGGCGATCATACCAAATTGCGAATACAAATCGTGCTTGCGAACCTCTTTGCGATCGAAATAGTCGGCGGGATTGTAATTTTTTACTTCACAAGCAAATTTTGTTTTGAAATTGGTTGTGTCAAAATAAGTTATTAAGCCGGCGCCACTTACGCCTTTTATCAGGCTGTCAAAAAAATCATTGACATTGTTTCCTAACGGATTTATTGTTCCTATACCTGTTACTACAACTCTTTTTAATTCCATAGTTCTATCAAAACTTACTCTTACTGAAATAAATTTAACTTTACAAATTTAAGCTTGTCTGCTTTCAATGTAAGCAATAGCATCGCCTACAGTTGTAATTTTTTCTGCATCTTCATCCGGAATCTGCACCCCAAATTCTTTT
Organism: Prevotellaceae bacterium; assembly: GCA_031267135.1. Taxonomy (GTDB): domain Bacteria; phylum Bacteroidota; class Bacteroidia; order Bacteroidales; family UBA932; genus JAIRKV01. Next base: position 4,681 of record JAIRZQ010000066.1, on the reverse strand, counting down.
TCAAATTCCATAATTAATTCAACAGTATCAAGTGAATCTGCACCAAGATCATTTGTAAAACTTGCTGCAGGTGTTACTTGCTTTTCGTCAACGCCTAATTTGTCAACGATGATTTCTGTTACCTTAGATACAATTTCTGCCATAACTTTTTGTTTTAGTTAATAATTTAGTTTAATAATATATATGTTATTTCAAATTTTTATATTAAAATTGCATGCTGTTTTAGAAGCATCATATTTGAGGCTTGCGTTACAATTTCAGCCTGCAAATATAAGTATTATTTTTTAAATAGAAACTTTTTTGAATTAAAACACTGAAAATAAATATGTTACAAAATAAAAATATTGCTATTTTTGCTTCCGGAAACGGCAGCAACGCCGAAAATATTATAAAATATTTCGAAAATACCACGACAGGAAAAGTAAAAACAGTACTGTGCAATATACCGAACGCTTATGTGCTAATGCGTGCAAGCAATTTGAACGTTCCATCGACAGTTTTTTCGCGAGATGAGTTCTACAAGTCTGATAAAATCATTGACATATTGCAGCTTGAGAAAATTGACTTGATAGTTTTAGCCGGATTCTTGTGGCTTGTTCCCGAAAACATAATAAAACAGTATCTCAATAAAATAATCAATATTCATCCTGCTCTACTTCCAAATTACGGCGGCAGGGGAATGTACGGCAATAATGTTCATAAAGCCGTAATTGCCGACGGAAACAAAGAATCGGGAATTACTGTCCATTATGTAAACGAAAAATATGACGACGGGGATATTATTTTTCAGGCAAAATGTAAAATCAGCGATACCGATACTCCCGAAACTCTTGCTGAAAAAGTCCATGCTTTGGAGTACGAATATTTTCCAAAGATAATAGAATTGATATTGATGAAAAATTCTGTAAACATTTAATGGCAGTAATTTTAATCTTATATTAAGTACAATAAAAAAGCACAATTAAATTGAATGTAAATTTGTAATTACTAACAATTTAAATTAACTTTAATCAATCGTAACGTAATTGAAAATATTTATTAGACTTTATGTAATATAGACTGAAACTTATTGCAACAGCGTTATTTATACTTAACCCACTTACTACGTATAAGATAAATGGCTTTAAATTTTTGTCATGTACTTATAAAATTATATAAATAACTCAAACAGCTATTTAATAGCGGCTTATTTATCCGTTGTATTCTTTGCCAGTTCAAACATTTCGGGATTTATGTGGCAATAACCCGAAGGATTTTTACGTAAATATTTTTGGTGATAATCTTCTGCCGAGTAAAAATTTTTCAGTTCCGATACTTCTACGACTATAGGCTCAGTGTAATCGGTCGAAAGTTGATTTATAATTTTTTCGATAATCGATAAATCGTAAGTGCACGTATAATAAATTCCCGTTCGATATTGAACTCCGACATCATTACCTTGTCTGTTGAGACTTGTCGGATCAATGATTTTGAAGAACAATGAAAGTATTTTTTCGAGAGAAACTGTATTTTCATCATAAATTATATGAACAGTTTCGGCATGTCCTGTATTATTATTGCAAACATCCGAATATGATGGATTTTCTGTTGCTCCGTTGGCATATCCTGCTTCGGTACAAACAATGCCCCGTATTAAACTCATAAAATGCTCGACTCCCCAAAAACACCCGCCGGCAAGATATATTTCGTTTTTTTTCATTTCTGCAAATATTTAAAGCTCTGTTTCTTTCAAGCGTTCTGCATTTTCGGCTATTTGCAACTGTTCTATAATTTCCGAGATATCGCCATTAATAAACGATGGAAGATTATAAACAGTGTAATTTATGCGATGGTCGGTAACGCGGCTTTGAGAATAATTATAAGTGCGAATTTTTGCAGAACGGTCGCCTGTCGATACCATTGTCTTTCGTTTGCTTGCTATTTCATCGATATATTTCTGATATTCCATATTGTAAATTCGCGTGCGAAGTTCGGCAAGAGCTTTGGCATAGTTTTTCATTTGCGATTTTTCGTCCTGACACTGCACAACAATTCCTGTAGGAATATGCGTTAATCGAATTGCCGAATAAGTTGTATTTACAGACTGTCCACCCGGACCGGAAGCACAAAACGTATCTTTACGAATATCTTTTTCGTTAAGTTCGATGTCAAATTCTTCGGCTTCGGGCAAAACGGCAACTGATGCTGCCGAAGTATGAATACGTCCCTGTGTTTCTGTTTGTGGAACGCGCTGTACGCGATGTACTCCCGATTCGTACTTCAAGATTCCATATACTCCGGTTCCCGTAACTTTTGCTACAACTTCCTTAAAACCGCCTACATATCCTTCGGATATATTGGTAATTTCGATTTTCCATCCTTTTGTTTCAATAAATTTCATGTACATTCTCAACAAATCGCCTGCAAATATTGATGCTTCATCTCCACCCGTTCCCGCCCGTATTTCAAGTATTGCGTTTTTGCTGTCCTGAGGATCTTTGGGTATGAGAAGTATTTTTATTTCTTCTTCAATGGCCGCTCGCTGTATTTCGAGATTTTCTATTTCGGCAAAAGCCATTTGGCACATCTCGTCATCTTTTTCGGTTTTAAGCAATTCTTTTGCCGACTTGATATTTGCAACTGTCAGCTTATATTTGTCGAAAGATGCAACTACAGGTTCCAAGTCGCGGTATTCTTTGTTCAGTTCAATAAACTTTTTCATATTTGCAATGACATCGGGATCGGTAATCTGCAAACCGATTTCTTCAAATTTATGTTTTATGCCTTCTAATTTGATAATTATTCTGTCGTCGTTCATAAAAAATCAAGGTAGTATTATAGTTTAATAATAGGGTACAAAGTTACACGAAATATTTTAATTAGGGCAAACTGAAGTCATAATGTCATTCTGAACTGGTTTTGAAATCGCCTGTTTATTAAATAATTGCTTACAATATCAAAATGATATTAATGACTATTTGATAGCAATTTGGTATTAAACAGTTATTCTTGTTTTTTATGGATCATGGTCTGTATTGCGACTGATGGTCTAATACAAAGGCGCAGAAATCGTGAAACAGGTCAATCTCACGTTCATCGGTGCCGAGATATAACCGGTACAGCGCATCTGTATCCTGATAATAGGAGAGCCGTTTGGTGGGCAACACATTGTTTTCCCTGAACGCCTGCATATAGTCGCGCAGCATGTTTCCTCTGTTTCCATTGTTTACAAGTACCTTATTGTCAAATTCAACTTCCAAATCCAGGTCATACTGTCGGGCTACGTTGCACGCATCCGCTAATCGTGAATAGGGAACATTCGTGAAATAATTGGGTTGCAGATAGGCATAAGTAAATTTCAGCGATTTCCATTCATGATAATCGGGGTTCGCTTTGTTCTCTTTCCAATAGGGGATCCAGTTGAAACTGTACTTCCACTGATTCAGGTAGTCGGCTATGTCCGAAATGATACTCTCTGTATCAAGCGATAATTCAGCCACCCAGTAAAAACCAGTCAACTCCAAGTGTTGAAAATTACCTTCAGTGAAACGTTGCCGCACATAATCTATGTACCATTTGCAAGCCGTAATGCGGTCGCTGTCATTAGTAAAATCAAGAGTAACGCCATCTATTTCTCCCCAATAATCTACCGGTGTTTCGGGATAAATGGTGTTTGGCCCTGCTGTAATCGGCTCGGGAATCACAACAACAACTTTTCTTTTTTTACCGGTGTTCAGCCGCTGTTCGGCTTCGGCAATACATTTATCCAGCGCATCTATGGCTATGCCGGATTGAAAATAGTAATCTGCCAACGCCTTCCAGTGTATCTTTCTTGCAGGCTCTTTTTCGCTCCTTGTGCTAAAATCATAAACGTGTACGCCGCCGTTTTGATAGTCGTGATAGACAATCTCGAGGAACAGGAAACCGTCGAACAGGCTATGTTCTTTGTTTGTCCTGTCGGTATAGCTCACGTAAGGGATAAAGTGTTCTTTGTTCCATGTACAGCCTGTAAGCTCCCGATACGGGCTGCCGCCTACAATTAATACCATATCCGTAACAGGGCAGCCTTCCCCTGTACAGGTTGTATTTTCAGCGGGATATTCCTGATTTGGCGAGCAGGCAATGATTCCGACAACGATAAAATTTAATACTACATGTTTTACATTCATGCTATTTGGTTTTGTATTTTAATTTGCAAATTTTCTAGCGAATATCCAAGTTTACTTGATTTTGCTTAATCGAATATTCTGATACCAAAAATCGTAATCTTTATGTTTTTTAAAATGCTTCATTTTTCCTCATTATTTCAGACACAAATTTAATAAAATTTATTTGATTATCAAAATATTATTTAATTTATTTTTTGCTTTTGAGTTTTTAGGAGGATACTATAACCTGATGTTTGAATAAAACTTTCACACGATTCCAATCCGCATACGTATAAAGCACAGCATTTGTGTTATTTATCCAAACTGCTTTCAAAATATTTGCAATATTTGTTTATTCCGCAATCGCAGCAGTGCGGAGAACGTGCCGTGCAAACATATCTGCCATGCAAAATGAGCCAGTGATGCGAAATTGCACGAAGTTTTTCGGGAATGTTTTTTTCTAACTGTTTCCCGACTTTTTCAGGGGTTTTGTCTGATTCATTTGCCAAGCCTGTACGATGCGCTACTCTGAAAACATGCGTATCTACGGCAAT
>JAIRZQ010000045.1 GCA_031267135.1 Prevotellaceae bacterium | reverse complement strand
ATATGATTCCCATAATTTTAAATACTTTTTTCATTTTCTACTTTTTTTATTTTTTCAACCCTTTTCCGATAAAATAAGATGCTAAAACATGTTCGGAAATTTCCTGGTCACATTTGCAGTGCAAAGGTAGGGATGGTTAAGATGCGGGACAATACCCTGTTTATGGTATTTTTTAGAGTTATACTATTCGACTTGTTGGGGAATATCCGTAAAATTGAGTTTCATGTTGTAATTATAGTATTTATCCCCTTTGAAGCTGATATATCCTTCGTCGAGCGTGGTAAAACCCAGTCGGGAGTAAAACGTTTTATTTTCCGGAAGCTGGGTTGTCAAGCCCAGCAAACCGCACGCCGTTCCGGAAGAAACAAGCGCCTGAATTGCGCTTTTTATTGCATGAGAACCAATGCCTTTACCCCTGTATTCCTTTATGATTGCAACCATGGACAAATAATATTCGGAAGTTTGCATGGCTTCTTTCAGTGTGTTTTTGTTAATCCCGTCCAGACGGAGCATCCTGAACAGGGCTTTTATTCCGAATTTTAAAATAAAACGGGGTATTCCTGTTTTAAAATAGACGGATATTCCCCTTTTTATGCCTTGCGGAGGTATCAGGGTAAATGTCCCGATGATGGTTCCCGCAGTTTTTTCCTTTATAACGCTTGTCAAAACCCGGTTTTGATTAAGCATGAAAAGGCTGGTTTTGAACAGCCATAATAAACCTTCTCTCTGTTGATTTTTCCCTGTAAAAATGATTGAATAGGCGGGGTTTGTTATAAAGGCATCCGTTAAAATCCCTGCAACTTCTTCAAATTCCGAATTTTGTATCTTTTCAATTAAAAGCTTATTCATACTCATAAAGTATTTAAATAATATCTGTGTTCATCTTTTCAATATGCGTCATCTGCGTACCAAGGAATTGCTCCTTACTTCTTATACTCGCTCGGCGACATCCCCGAGCATCGCCTGAAATATTTCCCGAAAAACGACTGTGACGGAAAATTCAACTCCTCGCTTATTTGCTGAACAGTCATGTTGGTGGATTTGAGGAGGGCTTTAGCTTCGAGCGTCACGTGATTGTCTATCCATTCGTTGGCGGTGGTGCCGCTGACTTCCTTAATCACTTTCGAGAGATGCTTGGGCGTGAGGCACAGCTTGTCGGCGTAGAAACCCAGCTTCCGCTGTTCCTTGTAATGTATCTGCACCAAATCGAGGAATTTTTCCACGAGTATCTCCTGCTTTGAATTTTCGCCCTTGCCAGTGAACAGGTGAAAATGAAATCCCAAATCGTATAAAAACGATATGGTTAGATGCTTAACAATTTCCATGCGATAGGGATTTTCTGTCGTCCGCATCGCTTCCTTGAGTATGTCGAAATAGCGCACCAGCGCGTTCATTCCTTTTTCGTTCAATGGTATCCACGGCTTTTGCCGGAGGGTAAGGTTCAACGACAGGGATTCCTTTACATTTACGTTCATGTCATTTATAAACTGCCGGGACATGACGATAAAAAGCCCTGAAAAATCCTCGGTGAACATTCCTGCGCTTACGATTTGACCGGGAAGTATAACCAATACCGTAGGAGCCTGCAATTCATACGATTGCATGTTCACGCTCCCCTTCATCGTTCCCTTTAGGCAGATGACGGCAGTCATCACATCCAGTTTGAAAGGAAAATTCAAAACCTCGGTAATAACCGGATTTTCGAGCAGGATGAAATCATTGCCTATCGAATAGGATTCAACGTTTTCCAGCTTGGCACGCCAGTCGAACGGTAAAATACGCTGCTTCATATATCTATAATTTTCCGCACAAAGGTAAGTTTGTTTGCGATGTTCACAAAATAAAAGCGAACTATCGTCCAACTTTTGCTCCTTTTTGACCTTTCGCGTCCGGATTTCCGCATGTACCTTTGCAGTGATTTCCAATACGGAAAATTGAACATGACACAGCTGAAAAAATAAAAGTAATTATAATATAAGTTATAACATTATGAAAGAAAAACTTGTATAGCCGAAATGCATTACGAGTTATACTATATCATAATATTTATTAAAAATACTTTAATTTGCAATTTATAAAAAAAAATAACATATTATTCAAAAAACTATATATAATTTTGAGCAAAATTTATAATATAAACTATTAAATAAAAACACGGTAATGAAGAACTTACAAATATTTGCATGCGTAATTTTATTTTTACTTGTAATATCATGTTCGGAAAACAAAAAAAACAGTATCAATAAAAAAGAAATATCGGTAAAAACTATTGAAATAATACCGGCAGCACAGGTGACTTTGCGGAATTATGTTGGCGTTGTTGAAGAAGAATCAGCTTCGGCATTGAGTTTCAGCATATCGGGCAATGTTATGAATGTTTATGTTTCGGAAGGACAAAAGGTAAACAGAGGAATGTTGCTGGCGCAAGTATCAGCCGAAAATTTGCAAAGCAGTTACGATGCAGCGCAGGCAACGCTCAAGCAAGCCGAAGATGCAATGATGCGCATGCAGATGCTTTACGACAGTCAAAGTTTGCCGGAAATAAAATATATTGAAGCAAAAACAAAACTCGAGCAGGCAAAATCAGCCGTGCGAATTATCGGACAAAATATTTCCGACAGTAAACTTTATGCGCCTTTCGATGGAATTATCGGAAAACGTTTGATTGATATTGGCGAAAATGTTATTCCGGGTAAAGCCGTACTTACTATCCTTAAAATAAATTCGGTGAAGATTAAATTTTCGGTTTCCGAAAATGAAATTTCCAATATCGACAGGCATGGCGAAGCAACGGTTATTGTTGCCGCGCTTGACGACAGACAGATCAAAGGCTTGGTAACGGAAAAAAACATAACAGCCAACAGTATCACACATACTTACGATGCAAAAATAAAGATAAAAAACGGTTCAGGCGAATTAATACCGGGAATGGTATGCTGCGTGCAGTTAAACGACAGTCGCAATAACGAAATATTTGCATTACCGAGTAATTCGATTCTTGTTTCACACGATGGACGGCGTTTTGTGTGGCTTGTGAAAAATGGCTGCGCAACAGCACGGCAGGTAAGCATCGGTGCGCTTACCGATTCCGGCGTTATAATCGAAAGCGGGCTTAATGCGGGAGATAAAGTGATTGTTGAAGGTTATCATAAGGTAAGCGAAGGAATGAAAGTAATAGAAATATAAAGGCATTAAACATGTTTCTTTGATTACCGAATAAAGCATAAATTGAAAATGAAAAAAAATATAATAGAATCTGCAATGCGGTACAACAAAATAATGTTGCTGATAACTGTTCTGCTTGTCGGATTGGGAATTTTTGGCTTAATAAACATGCCTAAACAGGAATTTCCGCCGTTTACAATTCGACAGGGATTGGTTATAGGAGTTTACCCCGGAGCAACATCTTACGAAGTTGAAGAGCAATTAGCCAAGCCGCTTGAAAAATTTTTGTTTACATATAAGGAAATAAAAAAAGATAAAACCTATTCGATGTCGCAAAACGGAATGGTTTTTATCATGGTTGAACTCAACGACAATATAAACGACAAGGATGAAGTATGGTCGAAGATAAAACACGGACTGGCAAGTTTTAAGATGCAACTGCCATCGGGCGTCCTTGCAGTTATTGCCAACGATGATTTCGGCGATACATCCGCGCTGCTTATTGCTCTCGAATCGGATGACAAGACATATCGCGAACTCGAAACATATCTTGATAAACTCGAAGGAAAACTGCGCCGGATAGAATCGGTTTCAAACCTTCGCCGATATGGATTGCAAAAAGAACAGATAAGCGTTTATCTCGACCGCGACAAAATGGCAATTTACGGGATAAAATATAATTTTTTAACAGCAAATCTATTTTCTCAAACCTTAACGACAACAGGCGGGACAATAATCCGCAACGGACAGGAAATTCCTCTGCATTTTATTGAAACGTTTTCGACCGAAAAACAAATTGCCGACCATATAATTTACAGCGACCCGGATGGAAATACAATACGACTTAACGATATTGCTCGCATAGTTCGCGAATACGACACTCCCGACAGTTATATAAAAAACAATGGAAAAGCAGCCATAATCCTGTCGATGGAAATGCGCGAAGGCAACAACATTATTGCTTACGGCAAAGATATTGACGAAGCGCTTGCCGAATTTCAAAAAGAATTGCCCGAAAGCGTGTCGGTAAAAAGAATTGCCGACCAGCCCAAGGTTGTTGCCGACTCGGTATATTCATTTGTACGCGATTTGTTCGTATCAATCATTATTGTGATTCTTGTAATGCTGGTACTGTTTCCTTTCCGCTCGGCAGTGGTTGCTGCAACGTCCATTCCGGTCGGTATTTTCATTTCTATCGGCATAATGTTTATCACGGGTATTCCGCTCAACACTGTTACGCTTGCTGCTTTGATTGTAGTTTTGGGAATGATTGTCGATAATTCCATAATAGTCGTGGATGCGTATCTCGAAAATCTTGACAGAAAAATGTCACGCTGGCATGCCGCAATATTGAGCGCAAAAAATTATTTCGGTTCGATATTGCTTGCAACCCTGTGTATTTGCATAATATTTTTTCCGTTGCTGTTTACAATGAAAGGACTTTTTCTCGACTTTCTTCGCAACTTCCCATGGACATTAACCATTTCACTAATGATGTCTTTGGTAGTGGCAATGCTTTTTATTCCATTTTTTGAATATGTATTGATAAAAAAAGGATTGAAATCGGGACGAAAAAACAGAGAAAGAAAAACTTTCAACATGCTTGATTCTGTACAGCGAATATATAATAAAGCACTGGACTGGACATTCAAATTTCCATACCTTACAATACTTACAGGCATAGGTACGATAATTATATCGGTAGTCATCATGTCGAATTTCAATATTCGAATGATGCCCATTGCCGACCGAGATCAGTTTGCAGTTGAAATTTATCTTCCACAGGGATCTTCGCTACAGGCAACGGAAAAAGTAGCCGACAGCCTGCAAAATATACTTTCAGGCGACAAACGGATAACATCAGTTACATCGTTTACAGGAATGGCTTCGCCGCGCTTTCAGACTTCGTATGCTCCGAACTTGCCTTCAAAACATTACGCGCAGTTTATAGTAAACACGGTATCAATACAGGCAACACGCGATATTCTTGATGAATATACGAATAAGTATGCAGATTATTTTCCAGACGCTTATGTAAAATTCAAGCAGCTCGACTATCAAAATGTTTTAAATCCTGTGGAAATACGTCTTTCGGGAGACGAAATCTCAACATTAAAGCAGTACGCCGATACGGTTATGCTGGCATTGCAAAAAACGGAAGGACTGGTTTGGCTTCATACAAATTATGAAGAAATGCTTCCGATAATAGAAATTAATCCGAAACCTGTCGAATCGGGACGGCTTGGAATAAGCAAAACGCTTGCTGCAGCAAATATGGCAATGAATTATGATGGAATACAGGCCGGCACAATGTGGGAAGCCGATTATCCTCTTGCCGTAGTATTGAAATCGGATAAAAAAACGCCTCATACACCGGATAAAATAGGAGATGAATACATATCAACAGCCATTCCGGGAGTTTCTGTTCAATTACAACAAATAGCAGATATAAAACCGTCGTGGTCGCAGGGTCAGATTGTGCGGCGCAACGGCGTGCGAACAATCAGCATTATTGCCGACATTGCAAGAGGATACAGTCAATCGAAAACTATCGGAAAAGTAAATAAAATAGTAGAAAGCCGGATTAAACCCAAATTACCCGATAGCATTACGGCAAGCCTGGGTGGAATTGTTGAAAGCGATGCGCAGGTTGTTCCTCCAATTATCAGCGGTTTATTAATATCAATACTTCTGATATTTTTCTTTTTACTGTTTAATTTCAAAAAGGTAAGCATTGCGGCTACGGCATTATTGTCGGTACTTTTGTGCATGCTTGGCGCCTCAGTCGGATTATGGATTTTCGATTTGGAGTTCGGATTGACCTGCGTGCTGGGAATTATCAGCCTGATAGGAATTATTGTCCGCAATGCAATAATAATGTTCGACCATGCCGAAAATTTGCGCAAACAGCATTTTACTGCCCGCGATGCCGTATATGATGCAGGAAAACGCCGCATGCTGCCTATATTTTTAACATCGGCAACAACTGCTGTTGGTGTAATACCAATGATAACAAGCAACAGTTCGCTGTGGACGCCAATGGGAGTTATAATTTGCTTCGGCACTGTTGTTGCAATGATTCTTGTTGTAACAATCTTACCTGTTGTATACTGGAAAATATATGGAAATAAATAAAATGAATATGAAAAAGTTAATAATAATATTTGCAGTTTTTTGCTTTTACATATCCGGCGCAACGTGTCAGGTTTATAATCTTGACACGTGCAAGTTAAAAGCGATTGAAAACAATTTCACAATAAAAAATGCCGAACTGGAAACAAAAATGGCAAGACAAACAAAAAACGAGGCTTTTACAAAATATTTTCCGCAAATAGAAGCTGTCGGGTTTACATTCAAGGCTAATCATCACATGCTACAAAAGGATTTGGATTTTTCGGCGCTGGCACCGATATTTCCGATTTTGGCAAAGCCTGTTCCCGTTAAATTCATGGAAAAGGGAAGAACCGCAAGTATCATGGCAATGCAGCCTGTTTTTACAGGCGGACAAATAATCAACTCCAACAGGCTTGCAAAAACAGGCGAAGAAGTTAATGCTTTGAAACAGGAACTTTCGGCAGATGAAGTTAATGAAATAACCGAAAAATATTTTTGGCAGATAGTCTTGCTTAAAGAAAAGGCACGAACGGTATCAGCCCTGAAAAAACAGTTGGAACGCTTGTACAAGGATGTTGATATGTCTGTAAAGGCGGGAATAACAAATAGAAACGAACTTTTACAGGTAGAATTGAAGCAGCGTGAGTTGGAAAGCGAGGAATTGAAACTGAACAACGGGATAAGCATCACAAAAATGCTGCTTGGTCAGCATATCGGCGAACTGTCAAATGCATTTGACATTGATATTGATTCGTTTTCAAATCAGGATATTCCTTCAAAATTTTATGTTGAAGCAAGCGTTGCCGTAACACAGCGGACAGAATATAAACTGCTCGACAAAAATGTTGATGCAAATAAACTGAATGCAAAAATAGAATCGGGAAAACGATTGCCAACGATTGGCATAGGCGCGGGTTATATTTATCACAATTTTACGGAACAGACAAATACTTTCGGCATACTGTATGCAACAGTCCGTATTCCTGTTTCCGACTGGTGGGGCGGAAGTTATGCGGTAAAGCGCGCAAGGTTGAAAACGCAGCAAGCTGAAAACGAGCGCAAAAATACGACGGAATTGATGATTGTTGAAATGCAGCAGATATACAACGAGCTTGTAGAATCGTATGAACAGACCGTATTGGCTAAAAAATCCATTCTGTCGGCAACAGAAAATCTGCGTTTGAACAACAATTATTACAAAGCGGGAACAGCAACAATTACGGATGTGCTGGATGCGCGGTCGTTGCTGCAAAAAAGCAAAGATCAATATGCCGAAGCAGGGTACAATTATCAGATAAAACTTGCAAAGTACAAGCAGGTAACGCGACAAAAATAAGCAGTCGCTCTTTATTAGCCTGAGTTTTGGATAAGAAGAAATCAAAAAAGTTAATGTCTTAAAATCCAAATAAACTTCAAAATATTTTTGTATTTTTGTCTCCGACGAAGGAAAACTACAGCCAACTGTTGGACGGAAGTTTATCTTGTACAGGTTACATTTTAATAACTGTTATTCCAGCGCCGCCAAAATCGGGATGCTCATCGCCTATATATTTAATATCTGCAACGTTTTTCAGAATGTTGCGAATTTGTGTTCGTAAAATGCCGTTTCCTTTACCATGTAAAATTTTTAATTCCGAACATCCGACCATCATGGCTTCGTCTATAAAATTTTCGATTACAGGTATCGCTTCTTCCGCTCTCATTCCACGCACATCGATATTCGGTTTGAAATTAAGTTTCATTGCAGATACGTCAAATCCTGCGCGCGATTGCATCGCATTGTTGATTAGAAGACTTTGACGGTATTCGTTTTCGCTTACTGTTTCTATGTTTTCGGCTTTTATGCTTGTAATTATATTTCCGTAACTTATTAAAACATTTTTATCGCTTATCTTTATGACTTCGCCTATTGCGCTTTGTCCTTTAATGCGTACTTTGGAACCTGTTGTTATTTCATTTTCGGTTTTATTGTTTTCCGGCTGCTGTTTTTCGTGTTTTCCGCGTTTTTGCTGAACTTTTTTTAATGTTTCTATTTTTTTATCGATGCTGTCCGATTCGCTGACCGGTGTTTCGGTTAAAGCATTTTGTTTAAAATCGTTTAATTGCTTGCGTGCCTCGGATGTTTTTTCTTTTTCGGCTTGATTTTCCTTTATTATTCTTATTGTATTTTCAATTTGCTTATTTGCAGATGCAAATAGCGCGGCGGCTTCGTCTTTAGCTTTTGATATAATCGCTTTTCGCTCGTCTTTAAGTTTTTTCAGTTCATGTTCGTATTTTTCGGTAATTTCCTGCAAATACTTGTCGGTTTGTTTTATTTTGTTGCGTTTTTCTTCCCAGTATCGCCGGTCGCGGGCAATTCCGCGTAAACTTTTTTCGATATTTATATGATTATCGCCTATTTTTTCGGATGCCATTGATAATATGCTTTCGGGCAGTCCTATTTTCCGCGCAATTTCAAAAGCGAACGAAGATCCGGGAATTCCTGTTTCAAGCTTAAACAGCGGTTGTATTTTTTGACTGTCGAAAAGCATTGCTCCGTTTGAAATTCCTTTATTGTTTGCAGCAAAATGTTTAAGATTGGCATAATGCGTAGTGATAATTCCAAAAACACGGTTTTGCGAAAACTGAATAAGCACGGCTTCGGCTATTGCTCCGCCTATTGCAGGTTCTGTTCCCGTGCCAAATTCATCAATCAGCACAAGGCTTTTACCGGTTGCATTGCGCAGCATTATTTTCATGTTCAAAAGATGCGAACTGTATGTACTTAAATCGTTTTCGATTGACTGTTCATCGCCAATGTCAATAAATATATCGTTAAATATTCCAAATTCCGAATTTTCGGAAGCGGATACGGGAAATCCGCATTGCAACATGTACTGCAACAATCCTGCCGTTTTCAGACAAACCGATTTTCCGCCTGCATTTGGTCCCGAAATCAATAGAATATGATGTTCGTTATCAATTTTAAGATTAAGAGGTACAATCTGCTTGTTTTCCTTTTTCAGCGTTTGCATAAGTAAAGGATGTTTTGCCTGAATCAAATTCATCACCGGTTCGTTTGTAATTATCGGAATCGTTGCTTCTATTGCAAGGCTGAATTTGGCTTTGGCGCCAATAAAATCAAATTCTCCGATAAAGTCTCCGACAGCCAAAAGCTCATCAATATACGGACGAATGAAATTGGCTGTCGAAATAAGGATTTTTATAATCTCGCGCTGCTCTTCATATTCAAGAGTTTTAATTTCGTTGTTAAGCTCCACAATTTCAACAGGTTCAATATATGCTGTTCGTCCCGTTGCCGATTCGTCGTGTACAAAGCCTTTGATTTTCTTTTTATTTGCAACATTTACAGGAATTACCATTCGTCCGTCCCGTACCGAGATGCTTGCATCTTCATCGACAATTCCTTCGTTTTGCGCCGCTTTAAGAATGCCGTACATTTTTTTGCTTATTTGCTGGCTGTAATTTGCAATGGTTTTGCGAATACGCATCAGTTCGGGCGAAGCATTGTCTTTTATCTGTCCGAATCTGTTTATGATTTCTTCTATTTTCGACAAAACGGCAGGAAAAACTGTGATTTGCCCTGTTACTTTTTTCAATTCGGGATATTTTTGCTCATCGCATTTTTTGAACCACGAAACAATATCTTTTGCGCTGTGCATGGCTTTAGCCAAATCAAACAGTTCGGCAGCAAGCATGTAAGTTCCGCCGACTGTGATTTTTTTCAGAAAATCAATAATATCAACATACACGCATTCCGGAAAATTATTTTCCGCTTTCAATATTGTTTGCATTTCGCCTGTCTGTTTCAATTTAATATTTACAAAATCGTAATTGGACAGGAATTTCGCATCCTGCAGCTTTTGCCTTGCAAGTCTTGTAGCACAATAAGTTTCAACCATATTGCGAATTTTGTCAAATCCTATTTTTGCTTCATACGTATCGGGATAAATCATCTTGTTTTATAAAATCCTGCGAAATTAAAAAAACAATTTTGATAATTCATAATTTTTAAGGATTAAAACCAGGGCAAACGCATCTAATTTTTATTGTTACTTTGCCGAGAAGTTGTATCTTTCCCCAAAAAATCGCTTATGGAAAGTCCTATCAGTTATTTTTCGTTCTTAACAGATCCTCACGTAGAGA
>JAIRZQ010000196.1 GCA_031267135.1 Prevotellaceae bacterium | reverse complement strand
AAACTTTAATGATTTTAATGACCTTGATATTAAATCTTTTCAAATCAAAATTAACAAGCGTCCGAGAAAATTGCTTAATTTTGAGACGCCGATTGAAAGGTTTTACAAAAAGTTGCATTTATAACTTGAATCTGCGAAAACAAATAATTTTTACTCATTGACTCTCAATATCAATTTTATTTGTACCTTTGCCTGCTTTTTAATGATAAAATTATAATGATAAAAATTACATTTCCTGATAATAGCGTACATGAATATCAAAAAGGCGTAACGGGTTTGGAAATAGCTGGGAGCATCAGTCCGCGTCTTGCTGCGGATGTGCTTTCCGTTTCCGTGAACGGAGAAGTCAAAGACTTGACCGCTCCGATTAATGCTGATGCGCGGATAAAACTTCATAAATTTGATGATGAAGAAGGCAAGCGCACATTCTGGCATTCATCTTCGCATCTTATGGCAGAAGCCTTGCAGGCTATATATCCGCATGTAAAATTCGGCATAGGACCAAGCATCGAAAACGGGTTTTATTATGATGTTGATCTTGGCGATACAAGTCTTGTTGAAGCCGATTTGGCTGCCATAGAAGAAAAAATGCTTGAATTTGCCCGTACGAAAGAACATTTCGTATGCCGCTCGGTAAGCAAAGGCGAAGCTCTTAAAACTTATGAGACAAAAGGCGATCAGTATAAGGTTGAACTTATAAGCGATTTGGAAGACGGGACGATTACATTTTATGAAAACGGCACGTTTACCGATCTTTGCAGAGGACCTCATTTGCCCGATACGGGAATGATAAAAGCAGTTAAACTTACTGCAATAGCAGGAGCTTACTGGCGTGGAAACGAGAAAAATAAAATGCTTACCCGCATTTATGGAATTACTTTTCCGCAAAAGAAAATGCTGGATGAATATCTACAAATGCTTGAAGAAGCAAAGAAACGCGACCATAGGAAAATTGGCAAGGAACTGGAACTTTTTACATTTTCACAAAGGGTAGGGCAGGGGCTTCCGCTTTGGCTGCCAAAAGGAGCGGCATTGCGCGAAAAACTTGAAAACTTCTTGCGGAAAGTGCAGAAAGATTATGGCTATTCGCCTGTAATAACGCCTCATATCGGACAAAAGGAACTGTATATAACATCGGGTCATTATGCCAAATACGGAAAAGATTCGTTTCAGCCGATACACACGCCGCAGGAAGGTGAAGAATTTCTGCTGAAGCCAATGAATTGTCCGCACCATTGCGAAATTTACAAAAGCAAACCACGCTCATACAAGGATTTGCCTGTACGGTTAGCCGAATTTGGGACGGTTTACAGATACGAACAAAGCGGCGAATTGCACGGACTTACCCGCGTGCGAGGATTTACTCAGGACGATGCTCACATATTTTGCCGTCCCGATCAGTTGAAAGAAGAATTTTGCAAGGTGATTGATATAGTTCTTTATATATTTAAAATATTAAAGTTTGATAATTATGAAGCCCAAATATCGCTTCGCGACCCGAATAATAAGGAAAAATATATAGGAAGCGACGAGAATTGGGAAAAAGCAGAACGGGCAATAGCCGAATCGGCTGCCGAAAAAGGCTTGCCGGCAATTACCGAAATTGGCGAAGCTGCCTTTTACGGACCTAAACTCGATTTTATGGTTCGCGATGCAATAGGCAGAAAATGGCAACTTGGAACAATACAGGTTGATTATAATCTTCCTGAACGTTTTGAACTTGAATATACGGGAGCCGACAATGCCAGACATCGTCCGGTAATGATTCATCGGGCGCCTTTCGGTTCTATGGAACGCTTTGTAGCTGTTTTGATTGAACACACGGGCGGAAAGTTTCCATTATGGTTGACGCCCGAACAGTTTGTTATTATGCCTGTAAGTGAAAAATATAACGATTTTGCGCAAAAAGTTTTGAAAGTCATAAATAATTCCGATATTCGCGGGTTCATTGATGACAGAAATGAAACAATAGGTAAAAAAATAAGAGAAAACGAATTGAAGCGAATCCCTTATCTGCTGGTGGTTGGCGAGAAAGAAGCAAGTGAAAATTCAGTATCGGTTAGAAGGCAGGGCGAAGGCGATAAAGGCACTATGACGATTGAAAAATTTATAGAAACTGTTAAAATTGAAATAGAAGAAACATTAAAAAATTAAAAATTTTGCGAAATTATATTAAAATAAAGTATAAATTAAACTTTGGAGGACAAAACAATAGCAACACCTTTTCAAAAAAAACCCTTTAAACCGAATCCCGGTTTTGTTAGAAGAAGTAATACCGGCAATAATCAGATTCAAAACAATAAAGGAAAAGACGAGGAAAATCGCATTAACGGAGAAATAATATCAACAAAAGTGCGGCTTGTGGGCGATAATATCGAAAATCCCGGAATTTATACAATAACTGATGCTATTAGACTTGCGCGGCAAATGAATTTGGATTTGATTGAAATTTCACCAAATGCGCAACCTCCTGTTTGCAGGATTGAAGATTATCAGAAGTTTTTGTATCAGCGCAAGAAGAAAGAAAAGGAACAAAAGGCAAAAGCTTCAAAAATAGTGGTAAAAGAAGTTCGCTTCGGACCAAACACCGATGAGCATGATTATCAATTTAAATTGAAACATGCGCGAAGTTTTTTGGAAGAAGGTTCAAAAGTAAAGGCTTACGTATTTTTCAAGGGGCGGTCGATATTATTTACGCAACAGGGTGAAATACTGCTGCTGCGTTTTGCAAGCGATTTGGAAGAATACGGCAAAATAGAACAAATGCCGAAACTCGAAGGAAAACGAATGACTATTTTTGTAAATCCGAAACCGCAAAAGAAAAATTAATTGATGAATTTTTAATAACGATTAAATATTAATAAAATGCCAAAAATGAAGACAAATTCCGGAGCAAAAAAAAGATTTGATGTTACCGGAACAGGAAAAATTAAAAGAAAACACGCTTACAAAAGTCATATTTTGACAAAAAAAACGACTAAACGTAAACGTAATTTGACGCATTCGGCAATCATAAGTTCAGCAGATGAAAAGCGCATGAAATTGCTTTTGGTTGAATAAAATTGTTGAAAAATCTTTTAACTAAAAAAAATAATTATTTGTTTAACCTGAGTGTGCGGTAATAAAAAGATTCAAATAGAGAACACCGACATTCGAAAAATTTTAAAATTATGCCAAGATCAGTAAATGCAGTAGCATCAAGAGCTCGAAGAAAAAAATTGCTGAAATTAACCAAAGGGAATTTTCTGGCAAGAGCAAATGTTTGGACAGTAGCAAAAAACACCTACGAAAAGGGTTTAACTTACGCTTATCGCGACCGAAAAGTCAAAAAAAGAACCTTTCGCGGATTATGGATTCAGCGTATCAATGCAGGAGTGCGCCAGTATGGTTTGACGTATTCTGAATTTATGGGAAAAATCGCAGCTAAAAACATCGAATTAAACCGTAAGGTTTTAGCCGATTTGGCAATGAATCAACCCAAGGCGTTTGAAGCCATTGTAAACGCAGTGAAATAATCATTTTTGAAAAATTTTTTAACTGAAGAAGACGCTTTTTGCGTCTTTTTTATTTCCCGGCGATTGCACAACCTCGAAACAACGCAATATTCATAACATTAATTCATATTACCAATCGTTTTCTGAAAATGTCTGACAGGCGCCGATAATAAAACAGCAACTTTTTGATAAGAGCGTTGTAATCTTAAATCATTAAGATTTCGATTATTGTTTCATTCTTAACTGTCCTACTTTGTAGCCTTCTTTTTTGAGCATATTCAGCAATCCATCGTTGCCCCAAAGATGCGCCGAGCCTACAATTATAAACTCAATATTATCGTCTTCGATATATTTTTTAATTTTTGGAAGCCATTTGCGGTTTCTGTCCGTAAACATTGCCTTGTAAACGCTCGGATACTCACGTTCCATTTCTTCTATTTCCGTTTTGGCAAGCGCTTTTCCATTCCGCCAGTCGTTGATAAGCGCTGTAAATTCTTCTTCGTAATTATACTTTTGCATATCTTTGAGCGAATATGTCATAAATTCGTCCAAATCGAAAGGCAGATTGCAGATTAAATCTATCTGAAAATCGATGCTTTCCAAAAATTCAACATTTTTATTCTTATTCGAAGCCTTGTCGTAATAATAAACATCAACGCCGCCTGCCGACAGATTTATCTGTCTCATTTTTGTTGCGCTGACAGTCATGATTGCCATTCCCGGTTTCATTTTTTCTATTATTGAAAAAGGCAATCCGGCATCATTAGCCGCATCGTAAAGCGCTTTATACTGACGGTCATTCAAAACTGATTTCAAGGTTTGACCTTCGGGCAGCATACTTTCGGTGAGGGTTTTGTTCAAAATTTCAGGATCTTTTATATCGGCTTCAAACACGAGCGTACCTGCCTTTGCAAATGCTACATCAAACTCTTTTGGCAGCGGATAGTCGTTGGGACGAAGTATGTGAACGCTTCCGCCAAGATATATTTCCCTGTCGCCCTTGCTTATTTTCCAAACGGATGTTTGCGAAATTCCGTAACCTGTGGATATTAATCCAAACATAATCATTGCAATAGTTCGTTTCATTGTTTTAGGGTATTATTGTATAATAAAGAAAATTTATTTTTTTACAAACGGGAATTTTGATATTTTGGCTTTCAATAATTTTTCACGTATCCTGATATATATTTCAGTATCGGCTTTTGCAAATTCGGGTTTCAGATAAGCTGTTCCTATTCCTGTTTTTAGACACGGCGACATTGTTCCCGAACATACGCAGCCGATGACGTTGCCATGAACATCGCAAACTTCGTAGTCCTGACGTGGTATTCCCTTGTCGATCATAACAAATCCGGCAAGTTTCCGTGATATGTTTCCTTCCTTTTGCTCGAGCAAAAGCTGCTTGTCGATAAAATCTTTTGTGTCTGTAAATTTTGTTATCCAGCCGAGTCCTGCTTCTATAGGCGAAGTCGTATCATTGAGTTCGTGTCCGTAAAGGCAAAATCCCATTTCGAGGCGCAGGGTGTCGCGTGCGCCAAGACCTATGGGTTCTATTCCAAATTCGGCTCCTGCGTCAAACACGGCTTGCCAAAGTTTATCAGCATCTTCGTTGGCGCAATATATTTCGCATCCTCCGGCGCCTGTATAACCTGTTATCGAAAAAATCAAGTCGTGTATTCCGGCAAAATCCATTTTCCTGAAAGTATAATATTCCATGTCGAGAATATTTTCGGATGTTAATTTTTGCATGGCTTTCAGAGCAAGAGGACCTTGAATTGCAAGCTGGCATATTTCGTCCGAAGCATTATATAATTCCTTTCCTGCAGCGATATTGAACCTGCCTGCATGAGAGCAGAGAAAATTCCAGTCTTTTTCGATATTAGAAGCGTTTACAACCAGCAGATATGTTTCGCTGTCGATGCAATAAACAAGCAAATCGTCAACAATTCCGCCTTTTCCGTTGAGAAAGCACGAATATTGAACCTTTCCGGGATATAAAGCCGAAGCATCATTTGACGTAACATATTGAATAAAATTCAGAGCATTTGAGCCTTTTACCCAAATTTCGCCCATGTGACTGACATCAAAAACTCCTAATTTTTCGCGTACGGTAATGTGTTCGTGATTGATACCCGAATATTCTATGGGCATATTGTAGCCTGCAAACTCAGCCATTTTTGCGCCAAGTTGTATGTGATAATTTGTGAATGCTGTTACTTTCATATTGTGTATTATAATTTAATATTCAACAAATGTAGTGAAAAATAATTAATAAAGATTAAAATTTATCGATTTTATTCAAATTTTACTACATTTGCATTGATGTTAATCGAATTTATAAGGATTTATGACAGATAAAAATAATCCCGCAATATTGGGAACGGAAAATGTAAGAAAATTATTAATTCAATATTCAATTCCTGCAATTATGGCAATGGTTGCCGCATCGCTTTACAATATCGTTGACAGGATATTTATAGGCAACGCTGTTGGACCGCTGGCAATATCGGGCTTGGCAATTACCTTTCCGCTTATGAATATATCGGCGGCTTTCGGTTCGCTTGTCGGCGCCGGAGGTTCTGCTCTTGTTGCAATAAAACTGGGACAAAAAGATAATTGGGGAGCCAATCAAATTCTCGGAAATGCAATAATGCTTAATCTCATTTTAGGCTCAATAATAATGATTGCAGGTCTTGTTTTTTTAGATCCGATACTGTACTGCTTCGGCGCAACCGAAAATACCATAACTTTTGCACGCGATTATATGCAGATAATTCTGGGTGGAAATGTTATTACTCATGTGTATTTGGGAATGAACAATATAATGCGCTCATCGGGCTATCCGCGAAAAGCGATGTACACAACGTTTATTGCCGTGATTATAAATGCCGTTCTGGACGTGATTTTTATTTTTGAATTTGGCTGGGGAATACGTGGCGCTGCTGTTGCAACAGTCATTGCACAAACCATAGCACTGATATGGGTATGCCTGCATTTCATGAATAAAAACAGTTTCATACATTTCAGAAAAGGAATATATGCATTGAAAAAACGAATTGTTGCCGGGATATTTTCAATAGGAATGTCGCCGTTTATCCTTAATATCTGCTCTTGTCTTGTTGTGATACTTTTCAATACGGCTTTGCTTTCTCACGGAGGAGACTTGGCTATCGGAGCATTCGGAATAACTAACAGCGTTGTCATGTTTTTTGTGATGATAGTATTGGGATTAACTCAGGGAATGCAACCTGTTGCAGGATATAATTTTGGTGCAAAACAATTTGACAGAGTTATGAAAGTATTGAAACAGTCGATGATTGCAGCAACTTGCATCACTACATTTGCCTTTATCGTAAGCGAACTGTTTCCACAACAAATTGCAATGCTGTTTTCACAGAAAGATAATGCTTTAGGCGAAAATATTGAATTAACGCGGAAACAGATTGAATACGCGGTAACAGGATTGCGAATAACTTTGGCGGTATTTCCTGTTGTAGGGATTTCGATGGTGATTGCAAACTTTTTCCAGTCAATCGGAAAGGCTAAACATGCAATATTTTTATCAACAACGCGCCAATTGCTTTTTCTGGTTCCGCTGATTTTAATTCTGCCTGAATTTTGGGGCTTAACGGGCATTTGGTTAAGCATTCCTGTTGCGGATTTCATATCAACCATCCTGTCTGTAATTTTGATACAGCGGCAATTTAAAATATTTAAAAGACAAACAATACAAAATCATCTTAAAATCACATGAATATGAACCAAAACATAATAATAACCATAGGCAGACAGTTTGGAAGCGGCGGACACGAAACAGGCAAAAAACTTGCCGGCCTGCTTGAATTTGAGTATTACGACAGTAAACTTATAACTCTTGCCGCCAAAGAAATAGGCTTTGCTCCCGAAAATTTGGAAACTTTTGACGAAAAGCCCAAATCCAATAGCGCCTTTAGAATATTTGAAGGTGTTTTTGGCGGACAATATCAATACGATAATTATTTTTCAAACGATATGATATTTAAGATACAATCGGATGTCATTCTCAAACTGGCAGAAGAAAAGTCGTGTGTTTTTGTCGGTCGCTGTTCCGATTATATTTTACGCAATCATCCCGGTGTGATAAATATTTTCATACATTCGTCGATTGCCGACAGAATACAGCGAATTTGCAAACGAATGAGCGTTACCGAACAAAAAGCTCTCGAACTTGTCAAACAGTTCGACAAACGTCGAGCTTCGTTTTACAATTATTATTCAAACAAACGCTGGGGGCACTGCGACACCTACGATATTTCCATTAACCTGTCGGTATTGGGCGAAGATCAATCGGTTGATTTTCTGTCTGCATTTATACATAAGCGGTTTAAAATTTGAATTGTTTGACAATAAGCATCTTCGGGAAGTAATCAGCAAGCCGAATTAAAATTATATAAAATGACAATCAGGCTGAATTTTATCGCAAAATTGCTATATATGGTTTTATAACAGCTGCTTATACTATTTTAGTTAGCTGTATTTATGAATTGACGTTTAATTTTATTCGCCAAAAAGCAATTTCTTCTCATTATTTAGGTATATATGCCAAAAATGGTTGGTGAGTTGTAGTATAAGCATCAATATGTCAACAAATTATATTAAGTTTATTGAAAATGATTTCAATAAATTTAATTTTTATGTCAAAAAACAGACAATTTAGATGTTGGGCGTGCAGTAGTTTTGCAACCATAAAATGGGGTAAACGGTTAGTTAAACAAAGGTATAAATGTATTGCTTGCGGCATGCTTTCTACCCGTACAAATCCAGGTGTAAGTAAAAAGAACTGCGGGCATTGGTTCAAAGAATGGATAGTTGGAAAACAAACATTTAGTCAATTAGTTAAGAAGAGCAGATATAGTGAAAGGACATTAAAACGTCTCTTTTATGATTATTTAAGTCGTTATCCTGAATGGCAAATAATAGCCATTATCTTGACAACAGGCGTATTCCAAAGACCACAAATGGGTTGGAATCATTTTTCGGTCATCTGAAGCAGAACATATCGCTTCATCGAGGATTATCAAAGGCGCATTACAGAAACTATATCAAGTGGTATTTGTTCTACAAGAGTAATGAAAAATAAGAAATAAATAGCCGGTTTCGTATCTCCCTTTTTGCCCAAAGTATAACGATTATTTTTCTAAAAAACACCAACTATTTCTAAACAAATTACCAACCATTTTTGGCATCATTACCTTATTTACATAATATAAAAGTTGCATTCGTCACTTGAAGCTGCGACGCCATAAAAAGCAGCCTTACTACTGTTGTTTTCATCTTATTCTTTTTTTATTGTTAGTATTGTTTAGTGTTTATTTGATTTATTTTGTTTTTCATTGTCGTTTTTTATCACTTTTTCGTAAAATATTTTTTTGTATTTTTTGAAATTTATAATATAAATAAGATGTCCTACAAATAAAAATAAACCAAAAATCATAAGACCCCATAACCACAATGGATGAGAATATTTAAATATCATATTTTCATCTATTATCAATTGTACGATTCTATTTTTTTTATTATACCAAATTATTGCATCCTTTCCCTTTATTTTCATGCTTTTTAAAGTCTGTGATAATTTCTTTCCATAAATCTTATATAATTTTCTGCTATTTTCGAGTTTTACTTTTAATGGATATATTGAAAAAACATAGTCTATTTTGCCTTCTATATAAGAAAAATTATTTACAGTATTTGTTATTTCATTAAAACATCCGATAGCTCCGCTAAGTCCTGACAACATAAACCCGAATGCCCTGTAGTAAGATGTTTTAAATATAAACTCTTTCAATTTTCTCATACTAAGATTTAATTTTCAATTTGCTGTTCTATTTCTTTTACAAATGTTTCTATGTAATTAAATAATGCCTCATCGAATTTTTTATTTATATTAACAAATATTATTTAAATTTCTGTATTTAGTTTGTTTTTTATTGTTGTTTATTACTTTTTCGCAAAATATTTTTTTTTCATACTTTTTGAAATTTATAATATAAATAAGATGTCCCACGAATAAAAATAAGCCAAAAATCATAAGAATAATATTCACTAAAATATATTTTGTGTACGGAAGTACCATCTCTCCATCGACTGTTAATTGTTTTAGCAGTCTGCTTCTTTTTGAATACCAAACTATTGCCTGTTGGCCTTTCTTTGTTTTTTTATTTATAGTTTCAAATTGTTGAATACTGAATTTATAGCTTCTGCCATTCTTTAATTTAATATAGCAAGGATCTTGACGTAAAATATATTGTATTATCCCTTGATCTTTAGGAAAATCATCTATTGTTTTTATAGTATCTGTAAAACAAAAAATAAAACCGTTTAATCCTGAAATCATAAAAATCCAAGCTCTCCCATACGACAATTTAAATATGTATTTCTTTATATCTGACATGATTATTAATTTTCAGTTTGCTGTTCTATTTCGCTTATAAATGTTTTTATATCATTAAACAATTCTTCATCAAATTTTTCCTGTAATACTGTTCTATACGTATTCCAAGACAAGCTAAATGAGTTAAAAAAGGTCTTATCCCAATTCACTGTATTTAAATCAAATGTTGCTATATCGAATAATAAATTAAACAATTCCCATTTTTCAATAAAGTCTTTTTCATTTCCTGTGATATTCCCGATATAGCTACGTATTTTTTGGTTTAACAATATAAGGTTAACAGAAGATTTTACTACTGTTATAACTTTCAAATAAAAAATAAACTGACCTGCCTTTGATACAAGTTGCAACTCTCCAATACCAATTGCTAACGAACCTAATGTAACCAATACATCTATTGATCTCAAATCGGATTCTCTCTGTTCATTCAGTGCAATCCAGTGAAAATAAAACGCAGGCAAAGGAATTATATCACTAAAAGCATCTGCCTGCAAGTGTCCAAAATCCGAATTTAATTCCAATCCTATTAAATCACAATAACCAACAGTATATGAATATGCCGTAAAGATTTTATTGTGCAATAAAAGAGGATTCAACGAATTGGGATCTCTGTAAAGCAGATTAACCATACCCTCAATGGCAATAGAGTTTTCTTTTGCATTAAACAGGTTTTTTATCGAAGCTCCTACATCTCCATCTCTGTTTTGAGTAACAAACAATTTATCGTAAGTAACATTCTTTAATTTTTCTTTTAACCCCGATTGCTTATAATACAGCAGAGTAAGTGATTTTATAAACAGCGTATAATCGCTAAATGAATAATTGTTTCTGATTAAATAAAATATATTCGTTTTCCCCAATTCATTAAAAAATGTTTCAATGTCGTTTTCCACAACCGTATTGATTATAGATACAATAGGAATAATATTTTCTTTTGAATTTGTAATAAGTCTTTTAATATAATCAATTCGCCTTGATGTGCTAAGTTCTGAAAAGTAACAGTAAGGAATTTTCTTTATATGTAACCCTATGTCTATATTACCATCTAAATATTCTAATAAATGTTCTATTTCCACTCTTCTTTCCTGCTGTTCCAATTGCAAATAATTAAACAGACTTTCAGCATCCGAACTGGATGGAAGATAATTTCGCCTAACAGATATTTTTAATCTAAAGTTTTCTTCATCTCCTATTATCACTTGATTGCCATTTCGACTTATTTTTGAAATGTCAATAATCTTATTTGAAGAAGAACCGGCAGGAATTAATGAAACTTCAAATTCACCAAAATATTTATTAAACGGTAAATCCGAACTCCAGAATATTCCCGGATTCTGCTGTTCTAATTTTTTATTATGGGGTGATTGACAATAATTTGATATATTTATTGTTGTTAAATTATTACTTTTGGCACAAATAATATCATCAATAATATTTTTAACTAAAAACTCTATAGATATATAATCTCCCTCCTCATCTCCGCCAAACGGGTCAGTAAATAATGCGGGATAGCGAATTATTTCCCATTGCCATTTGGCAAGATGCGCGGCTCTGGGAGTGTAATCCATCAGGTTGTCAGTTGTGTTTACGGCTATATTGCCGTAATCATTATCAAACGTGTGCTTCAAAGCCCAAATGCCGTGTCCCAGCTCGTGTGCAGCTATGGCGTTTATTTGGTCGGTTGCTATTTGGTTCTTAAACAAATATCCGAAACGTCCGCCAAGCGGCATAAAGCCCTGTGCATCGCGGTCGCTGCGAGAAGCATCTTCGCCAAGTATGAAAAGGTAATTTTTGTCCTTATCATAATTTGCGCCG
>JAIRZQ010000156.1 GCA_031267135.1 Prevotellaceae bacterium | reverse complement strand
ATATCTAATTGTCCGTAAGTGTAATAGCTGCAAAGTAATAAAGAAAACAAACCGGGTAAAATTTTTAATATCTTTCTCATAAATAATAAATTATAATGTTCACAAAATTATTGATGTTTCTGACTGCAAATTTAATGTTTTTTATGAAAACCACAAAGCAATATTAAAAAATATGGTTGTTTTTGGGAGGGGATGCTATTATTTTGTATTTCTAAAAATCAAACTAAAAAAAATATTTTGTTGAAATTTTGCATGGCTTTAATACATATAGGCATAAAAATATATCTTTCAGCCATCCATTTTTATTTGTAATGTATTGCCAATAAACAATTTAAGCGCTTGGTAAAGAAGGACTGCCTTATACAGTATCAATATTAGCAGTTATCATCCGTATTGTCATTATCATACAGGAAAGACAATTCGGCATTCAAAATATCCTGTATGTCGTCTATTGATATTTCAATGCCGCTATCGGCAGCGTTTTGTTGAATATATTCACACATTTCATCTTCATCAATATCTTCATTATCAAGAGTATTAACAATATAATTGTATTCTATGCAAAGAACGGTAACAATATCATCAATATCGTATCTGTTTCTTACATTTTGCGGTAACAGGGAATAAACGCCGTTACTGACATCTTCAATATGCACGTTATCGTCATCATCCGAATTCTCTTCTTCCAATATTCCTATGCTTTCCATGTAGGCATTATCGGCATCCAAAATCATTATTGCTTCTCTGTATTTAATCGGACTGCAAACCGTTGCGTTGATATTTTGATTGATATACGAAGTCATTTTCATTATGTTAACACCAATGCTGTTTTCGTCGTCATCGGCAGTTTCATAATATTCGTACACCAGTTCAAGCAAATATTCTATTTGTTCTACCGTGTATTTCTGCTGCATTTGCGCGGAAATGTACCTGTGGATAAAAATAGCAGCATCTGTTTCGTTGTAATTATTTTCCATGTTCTTTTTTTAATTTTGTTTTTATTAATTCATCAATATTTTCAAGTTTTTTGTAAAATTCGCTGCCAAAGCGCCTTACTATTGCATCTTTAAGAAATTCGTAAACAAAAATTTTTTCATTTCTTCCTTTCTCTCTCGCGCATTGGCAAATGCTCCATCGGTCATAATTAAGCATGGCTGTTCCATTGGTTTTTTTTACGCGAACAGGATACAAATGGCACGAAACGGGTTTTCTGAAATCAATTTTTTTATCCATATATGCGCGTTCAATACTGCAAAAGCAGTTAGCATGTTCGTCGTAAAACGAATAAGCGCATTCTTCGCCGTTTATGAGCGGAGTTACCAAATCGCCATCGGGGTCAATAACCGAAACGCCACAGTTCTCAACAGTTTCTCTGCCTTCGGGTTTCATATACGGCAAAATTTCGGCAAGATTTTTTTTTATAATTTCCTTTTCATTCTCTTCCAGTGGCGCTCCGCTGTCGCCAAGAATACAACAAACGCCGCCGCAATATTCGTAGTCGCAACAAAAACATTCGGTAAACAAATCCGAACTCAACAGCTTATCATCAATATCTATTATCATTGAACTTTAGTTTCTGCCGTTTTTTCGTTTATACAAATTAAAGTTTTACGAGACTTTCTCCTTTCATTTCTTTAGGAATATCAATTCCCATAAGTGTCAGAATAGATGGCGCAACATCTGCAAGCCTCCCCGACTTTATTTCTGCGATTCTGTCGCTTACAACAATAAACGGAACAGGATTGAGTGAATGTGCCGTATTCGGCGTTCCATCATCATTCACCGCATGGTCGGCATTTCCGTGATCGGCAATTATTATGATTTCGTAACTGTTTTGCTTTGCCGTTTCAACAACATCCTTCACACATCCGTCAACCGCAAAAACGGCTTTTTTAATAGCATCGTACACGCCTGTATGTCCAACCATATCGCCGTTGGCGAAATTCACGACAATAAATTCGTACCTGTTTGTTTTGATTTGCTCGACCAAAGCGTCTTTGACTTCGTATGCGCTCATTTCGGGCTTCAGGTCGTAGGTTGCAACTTTCGGCGAATCGATGAGAATACGGTCTTCGCCGGCGAAAGGCTTTTCGCGTCCTCCATTGAAAAAAAACGTTACATGGGCATATTTTTCGGTTTCGGCTATATGTAACTGCTTTAAGCCTTTTGAACAGAGATATTCGGCAATCGTGTTTGTTACATTTTCCTTGTCGAAGATTACATGCAAGCCGTTGAATGATGCATCATAAGGCGTCATGCAATAATATTGAAGATTTTCAATGGTATGCATTCCGTATTCAGGCATGTTTTGCTGAGTAAGAACAAAGGTAAGCTCTTTGGCTCTGTCGTTGCGGAAATTGAAAAATATCACAGCATCTCCTTCCTTTATGCGCCCGTCAACGCCGGCATTTACCACAGGCTTTACAAATTCGTCGGTAATGCCGTCATCGTACGACTGCTGCATTGCAGCTTCCATATCGGTAAGCGCCCTGCCTTTTCCATTTACAAGCAAACCGTACGCTTCCTTTATCCGTTCCCAGCGTTTATCTCTGTCCATGGCATAGTATCGACCGACAATGTCTGCAATATTTACTCCGGTATTTTTCGCATGATTTAAAAGTTCAACAATAAAGTTTTTTCCGCTGTGAGGATCGGTATCTCTACCATCCATGAAACAGTGCACAAAAGAATTCTTGATGCCGTACGCTTTCGATATGTCACAAAGTTTAAACAGATGTTCAAGCGAACTGTGAACGCCGCCATCCGAAACCAAACCTAAAAAATGCAGTGATTTTCCTGTTTTTTGCGCGTACGAAAAGGCGTTTATTATTTCCGCGTTTTGCATTATCGAATTATCGGCGCAAGCCAGATTGATTTTTACCAAATCCTGATAAACAACGCGTCCGGCTCCAATATTCAAATGCCCTACTTCAGAATTTCCCATTTGTCCTTCGGGCAATCCTACATCGATTCCACCGGCGGCAAGCTGTGAATTTTTATATTTTTTTTTAAGCGAGTCAATATAAGGTTCGCCCTGTGTGTAAATGGCGTTGGTTGTATCGTTTTTTCCTATTCCCCATCCGTCGAGAATAATTAATATTACCTTTCTGTTCATTTTATTTAATCCTCTGTTTTGTAAATAATCTGCAAAGTTAATAATTTTATAGATATTTTGAAATTGAAAAAAACGACCAATTATTAAATCATACAAATCAAAGTTCAGGCAAATGATGAATAATATCAACCTGACAGATTTGAAAAAGAAACGTCATTGCGAGGAGTGTAACGACGAAGCAATCCATAGTGCAGATTTGTACCAGATTGCTTCGGGCTGCGCCCTCGCAATGACGGGCGTTTGCGAAACCAAACCTCATTATTACCTGATTTCAATGATAAAACAACCTCAGTAGTATATGGATACCTCCGTATATTCAACCTCATTATTACACCCGACATTGTTGTTATAAAATTAGGTAATGAGGTTATTGTAGATATGATTTCTACGGGCTACTGAGGTTGTTTTGTTGGAAAATCAGGCAAAAATGAGGTTTTATTAATATCAGGTTCGACGTAGCGGGACGCTGCGCCGAACAGGGGAACAGTGTCTATTTTAGCTTTTCGCCGCATTTTTTTATCATATCGAAATTATCGCTTTCATCATCCTTGTTTGAAAAACCAATTTCTCGCGCTGCTTTGAAATATGTTAATGCCATGTTATAATTTTCCTGATTATAGTATGCAACTCCAATGTTATAATTTGCAAGTTCATTATTGGGGTTTAATCTTAACACTGCATGAAAATCACTTCTTCCATCTTCATAATAACGCAACATATTATTGGCATAGCCGCGCATAAAGTAAAGAAATTCCATTTCTGAACAGTTTCCTTCAGATAATGCCTTGTTGCAATACGATAAAACGTTGCGAAATTCCGTATTATACTCGCCATTGTAAGTTTCCTTTCTTGGCCAGTTTATTTTACCGTGAATAACCCGCGCCTTGATAAAGTACATATCTGCCGTGCCATGTATTGCCAAAGCGAGGTCTGCCTGCTTGTCCGCCTCGTTCATTTCTTTCATACGGTAGTATTTCCATGCAAGGTCTTCATATTTTTTTGCATCAATAGCCTTTTGCGCTTTTTCTGCCTCTGCTGCTTCTATTTTTGCTTTTTGTGCTACTTCTTCCTTTTGTTTGTTTTCGGCAAGTAAACTTTTAATATCAATATTTAAAAGGCTGCAACCCATAAAAGCATCTTCACCTATTGAAGTTACCGAATTGGGAATATTTATTGATGCTAAACTGTTGCAATATGCAAAAGCCTCCTTGCCTATTGAAGTAACCGAATTGGGAATTGTGTAATCGCCTGATTTACCTTGCGGATAACAAATTAAAACGGTTTTATTTTTATTAAACAATACTCCGTTATCTGAACTGTAATACCGGTTATATTCTGCAATATTTATTGATTTTAAACTGTGGCAACCGTCAAAAGCGCTTTTGTCAATTTCCGTAACCGAATTTGGAATATTTATTGATGTTAAACTGCTGCACTTGTAAAAAGTGCTTCCGCCTATTGAAGTTACAGAATTGGGAATGTTTACTGATTTTAAACTGCTGCAACTATAAAAAGCATACTTGCCAATTTCCGTAACCGAAGTAGGAATTGTGTAATCGCCTGATT
>JAIRZQ010000119.1 GCA_031267135.1 Prevotellaceae bacterium | reverse complement strand
ACTTTTAAATAGTACACATGTACTTTGGAATAATACACCTGTACTTTTAAATAGTACACATGTACTTTGGAATAATACACCTGTACTTTTAAATAGTACACATGTACTTTGGAATAATACATCTGTACTTTTAAATAGTACACCTGTACTTTGGAATAATACATCTGTACTTTTAAATAGTACATCTGTACTTTTAAATAGTACACCTGTACTTTAGAATAGTACACCTGTACTTTTAAATAATACAGCAAAAAATAGTATTTTCATATTGTACGGGATATAAATATTTTGTATTTTTGCGATGGAATATTCCAAAAAAATTAAAACAACAAAATTATGGCTCGTAAAACGCAATCTCAGGAAATTATTGATACCGGCGTAATGGTAAGCGGTATCAAGGCGCATCAGGACGTGCTGGCGCTGCGCAAAATTGACGGCGCTTTTGCCGACGACCTGCAAATAAAAGTAAATGCCTGCATCAAGCTGAACGATGAGCAGGAAACGCTGAAAGCCCGACTCAAAGAAAAAACCGAAGAGTTGGATGCTGCATTTGCCGGCATGCAGAAACAGGCAGGCGAAGCCCGCAAAATCATCAAAATGGACATGCCGCAATCGTCGTGGCGCGAATTTGGAATTAACGACAAACGGTAAAATGTTTTAGTATTGCAAAATCGCCTTTGCTGAATTACTGCGGAGGCGATTTTGCATTTATGCCTGTTTTTTAGCTGTGCCGCAACGAAAGGCTATACCCGACAGAGCTTTACTTTTTTACGCTTTGAACTGGTTTATTGTCGGATTTATGCAGTTTAATCCCGTTTTAATTTAAGGCTTAATTTTTCGGCATTTGCCTTTGCTGCTCCATCTTGGTTAATAACCGGTATTCTGTTAGATTTTAACACTTTTCGATTTTTTCTTTGTCCGATAATTTACATTATAAGACATTATAAACGTCAATTAATCAAATATATAATTGAATTTTCAAAAAATTATGAAATTTTATTAAATTTTGTAATATTCTAAAATATAATTATTTTCGTACGTTAAAATAAAAATATAATGTAAATTATAAGACAAAAGTCTGTAAACAAATTTAAAATAATATTAAGGTATATTTTTAGTGATTGAAGACATTTTTATATGAAACAAATCAAATTAAGTTTAGTTTTCCTGATGTTTGCGGCGTCTAATTTAATGTGGGCGCAGAGAATACAGGTATCGGGTGCAGTAACCAATTCCGAAGACGGTAATACCGTTCCCGGAGTGTCGGTTTTGGTGAAGGGTACAAACATCAATACTGTAACCAACGACAAGGGTCAGTACAGTATTGCTGTTTCGAATGATGCTACACTTGTTTTTTCATTTTTCGGAATGAAGACACAGGAAATAGCGATTGCCGGTCGTAATATTATAGATGTTATAATGGAATACGATGCAATGGAACTCGACGAAGTGGTTGTAACCGCTTTGGGTATTAAAAGAGCAAATAAGGCATTGGGCTATGCAATGCAAGAAGTACGCGGCGAGGATATTGCCGCCGGACGCGAAATGAATGCAATAACCGCACTATCTGGAAAGGTTGCCGGAGTGGATATTTCTACAACAAGCGCAGGACCTTCGGGTTCGACGCGGGTAATAATTCGCGGTAACTCTCAGCTGTCGGGTTCCAACCTGCCTCTTTATGTGGTTGACGGCATTCCAATGGACAATACTCAACTGGGTTCTGCTTCCAACTGGGGAGGATATGATTTTGGCGATGGACTTTCGTCAATAAATCCCGAAGATATTGAATCGGTTTCGATATTGAAGGGAGCTTCAGCTTCGGCGTTATATGGTTCGCGTGCGTCAAACGGAGTTGTTCTTATTACAACCAAATCGGCTAAAAAGGGAAACGGATTGGGAGTAGAGGTATCAATTAACGTAAATGCCGTAACACTGAACACATCGCTTGACGACTATCAGCGCGTTTACGGGCAGGGTCGCAACGGGCAGTTAATAATGGATGTTACCGATGCAAGAGGCTCAACGCAGTCGGCTTGGGGAGCCAAGCTCGACCCGAATTTGTCTATTCCCGTTTACAACGGCAGCGTAAAGCCTTATTCAAACGTAAATAACAATATTTTTTCGTTTTTCAGAACAGGACTGACAACAACAAATTCGGTTGCACTGTCCAACAATAACGATGCTGTTGATTTTCGCTTCTCTGTTTCGGATATGCGCAATACCGACATTGTTCCCAAATCGGATATGTCGCGTACGTCATTCATGTTCAAGGGCGGCGCCAGGCTTGGCGACAAGATGCGTATTGAAGGACGCGTCAACTATACCTACGAAAATGTAAACAATCGCCCTGCGCTGTCCGACAGCCCGAATAATATCGGAAATGCACTTGTCGGCATCGCGCCCAATTTCGATCAGAACTGGCTGTCGGAAAATTACAAGGACGAGTACGGATACTACAACCAGTGGAACGGAAACGATTACAGGCTTAACCCGTATTGGGTACTCAACGAAATGACCAACGTATCGGACAAAAAAAGAGTAATGGGGCACGTTCAGTTTAATTACGGCTTTCTTCCCAATTTTACATTTCAGGCAAAAGCAGGAACTGATTTTTATGATTTTAAGGTTAGCGAATTTGTTTCAATGTCAACGCCTTTGCGCATGAGCGGTGAAATGACGGAACGGCGCATATCGGTATCGGAAAACAATTATGAAGCAACAGTGAGATTTGACAAAACCTTTGCCGAAGCCTTTAATGTATCTGCCTTTGTAGGCGGAAATATTATGAAATATGAATCGGATGCTCTTACCAACACCGGAAAAGATCAGGTAATACCCGGCATTCAGTCTATTTCCAACTATGCAAATCACGCTGTTGAGCCGAATTTATATCAGAAACAGATTAATTCGCTCTATGGAGCTGTTTATCTGGCTTACAAAGATTTTTTATATCTTGATTTCACCTTGCGTAATGACTGGTCGTCAACATTATCGCCCGAAAATCGTTCGTATCTGTATCCATCTGTTTCTGGAAGTTTTATTTTCTCTAATTTTTTTAGTCTTGAAAATGATATCTTCTCATTCGGTAAGTTCAGAACATCATGGGCTAAAGTCGGCGGCGATACCGATCCTTATCAGTTGGACCTGACTTACGGATTGCGCTCATTTACATTTGGCGGACATTCTCTTGGCGAAATAAGCTCTACAATTATCCCCAACAGCGGACTGAAACCTACATCGACATATTCGTATGAATTTGGTTTGGATTTGCGGTTTTTCAAAGGCAGGCTGACATTAGACATGAGCTGGTACAGTCAATCTACGAAAGATCAGATATTGAACTTGCCTATTACGGGAACAACGGGATATACAAGCGCCATGGTGAATGCCGGAGAAATATCCAATCGCGGAATAGAGCTTTCGCTGTCGGCAATACCGGTTAAGGCAGAAGGTTTTGAATGGAATGCCACGCTGAATCTGGCGAGGAATGTAAATAAAATTGAAAATTTGCATCCGCAGGTTAAGAACTATGAACTGGCTCAGGCGCGCTGGGCGCAGGCTGCAATATATGCTTCGGAAGGCGAGGCGTATGGCGCTATTGTGGGAAGAAAATTTGCCCGCGACCCGAATGGAAACGTCATTTTCAGAAACGGCTTGCCGACATATACAAGCGACTTGCATGTATTGGGAAACGGCAATCACGACTTTACATTAGGCTTTAGCAACCGCTTTTCATATAAAGGATTTTCGTTAAATATTCTTTTTGACATGAAGTGGGGCGCAGACATTTATTCGATGACCGCTCTGTTCTCGCATCTCAACGGAACATCCGAAGAAACGCTCGAAGGGCGTAGAGAGTGGTATGAGTCGGAAGAATTGCGCAAATCGCAAAACATTCTGCCCGAAAACTGGACGCCTACAGGCGGATATGTGGGCAAGGGCGTTAAAAATACAGGCACTGAAGATTCCCCGAATTACGTGCCTAATGACGTTCCTGTTAATCCTCAATCGTACTGGGCGAATATTTATGAGAATACTCCGGAACCTTATGTTTACGACGCTTCTTATATTAAGCTTAGAGAGTTGACGCTTTCGTATAAAATTCCATCAAAGCTGTTGAAAAAATTGGCTGTAGTGGATGCTTCGGTTTCCATATTTGCACGCAATTTGTGGACAGTTTATTCAAATCTCAAAAATATTGACCCCGAATCAAATTATAACAACGGCAATGGACAGGGATTTGAATACGGATCGTTACCCTCGCGGAGAACTTATGGTATTGGTTTAAATTTTAAATTTTAATGTGTTATGAAAACGATAAAATATATTTCAATTCTTTTTATACTGGTTGCTTTTTACGGCTGTTCACATTTTGATGATATGAATAAAGATCCTAATAAAAGCACAAATTTAGATCCTAATTTACAGATTGCTACCGTACAAATGCGGCAATCCGAAAACCATCAGGAATGGCACAGGTATATGTGTTATCCCGGAGGTTTCATGCATCAATGGTGCGGCGACTGGGCAACGGTAAATTACGGAGGACACTGCGTAAAATCCACTGCTTTTACCGAA
The DNA here is from genome assembly GCA_031267135.1 of Prevotellaceae bacterium. GTDB lineage: Bacteria > Bacteroidota > Bacteroidia > Bacteroidales > UBA932 > JAIRKV01. Next base: position 4,717 of record JAIRZQ010000119.1, on the reverse strand, counting down.
CAGCTATGGACGGCGTATTATCCGTATATTATACGTGATGTGGTGGATGTGGCGCAACGTACCAAGGACGATCCGAAATTCGTAAATGTAAACGCGGCGGCTCGAATTTTGAAAGTTGAAAATTTCCTGAAACTGACCGATTATTATGGCGACATTCCCTATTTTAATGCAGGCATGGGCTATTATACCGGAGATTATAATGCGGCGTATGATAAGCAGGAAGATATTTACGACGACTTTTTCAGCGAACTGTCCGAAGCGGCAGAAAGCCTGGATCCTGCCGGCGACTTGTTGACGCACGACCTGTATTACAATGGAGATATTGCAAAATGGAAAAAATTTGCAAATTCACTGCATCTGCGAATTGCAATGCGCCTGGTGAAGGTAAATCCCGAAAAGGCTCGTACGGAAGCCGAAAAAGCTATTGCCGCAGGAGTATTTACTTCAAACGCCGATATTTGCTTTGTGAAGCACGAGAATTATCAAAATCCCGGAGAAGGAACAGGTCCTGGGAATGGATTAGCTACTCGTTTATCAAATCAGGGCGATGCCATAAACAATGCTTTTCGTTTGTCAACCGAATTAATTTCATCAATGGAAGACCGTAAAGATCCCCGCATGCTGTACTATGGAGGCGTTTATTTCAACAACGGCGCAGGAACGGAAATAACTCAGGAGGTAAAAGCCGCTTTGGGGAATTGCCCTTATCAGTACATGACATTTCCCGCTCAGTATTTTTCGTATGAAGACTGGCGTCCTGCAATAGATATTGTTGTGAACGGCGAAATGCAAAGCGTATCTCATTCATTTCAGCGCCTGCAGCCATCAAAGCTGATTACGCGCTTTGATGCGCCTTTTATTCACATGACTTATGCAGAAGTAGAATTTTTACTTGCCGAAGCTGCATATCGCGGATGGAATGTTGGAGGAGGCTCTGCCGAATCTCATTTTGAAAAGGGATTGGGAGCTGCTGTGCGCCAATGGTCGGTGTTTGGCGTTTCTGTCTTTAATGAAACTGCAATCGAAGATTTTATAAGTTTCAACAAAAGTAACTTTGCAGGAAACGAATTAACGGAAATCAATACACAGCTTTGGATACTGCATTTTTTAGATCCTCTGGAAACCTGGGCAAACTGGCGGCGTACGGGAATTCCCGAAATAAACTTTATTGTCTGGTCTGATAATGCTTCAAACGGAAAAATACCAAGACGCATGGAATATCCTCTCGATGAGCAGACAAAAAACGAAAAAAACTATCAGGATGTACTTTCGCGCATGGGCGGCACAGATGACTGGACAAGCCGGGTCTGGTGGGATAAAGAATAATTAATCATAAAAAAACATGAATATGAAAATAATAAATAAAATATTTTTGGGCAGTATGTTATTACTGCTTTTTGGCATGTCATGCACTAATGACGATGTTGACAATCCGGCATTCGGCGATGACGATGTGCCTGTGATTTTTGTAGACTGGGCGGAAAACATGGCATTCAGCATAGGAGATGTCATACGTATAAATCCGCAGGTATCGCCTTCGGATGGAATAGCCTGCAAATGGATTTTCAATGATGAAGTTGTTTCTACCGACAAAAATCTGGAATATACCGTAACCGAATTTGGAACTTTTGTTTTGAAATTTGAAGTCGAAAGAAATGGAATTACAAACTCGCGCATGGCAAGTGTGCTGGTAGTAAAGCCATTTGAACCGAAAACGTATAGTAAAAAATCAATAGCATATATCACTGTAGATGGTTCAGTTGCAGATGTGCCATGGAATGATATTACTCATCTGGTGGTTTCGTCGGCAATAATTGGCGCAGATGGCTTGCCCGATTTGACTTTTGGCGGTCGCACCACTCTTGATATTTCTACATTAATCTCAACTGCGCACAATTACGGCGTGTTTGTGATGCTTGAATTTTCGGGGGCAATAACTTATCTGAATGCCATGCATGCATACGGAAGCCTTAATTTTTACAGTGCGGCAGTAGCGGCAAATCGCGATGCGTTTGTGAATAATCTTGTACAGATCGCAATTGATAATAAATTCGATGGAATCAACATTTACATGGATAAGGCTGACGATGGCGCATACCTTGACCCTGTAACACTGAAAGATTTTTACGAAAAACTGGGAATCGCTGTGAAATCAGTTAAAAACAGTTTGAACGGAATCGAATACGACTATCTGCTGTCGATGTCTGTATATGGAGGCTGGACAAACGCCACGCTGTCCGGCATGGTGAATATTCCGGCTTACGACTGGATAAATGTGATGGCATTCGCTGCCGAAGATTTAACTCCGGGAGCTCATTCTGCCACATGGTACTTTACCGACCAGATTAATCAGTGGCTGAACTTGTATGGCGTGGCGCCATCGCGTATTGTGGGCGTAGCCCCTGCATTTGGACTGCGTTATTTTGGAAATCCCGGAGATTATACATGGGGAAATCTGTGGGAGTATACCGAATATATTCCGTATCGTACTTTATGCGCGGCATATCCGAATGCACACGAGGTAAATCAGCAGGCGACAGACAATGGAATCTTTTATGATGGATTTCCTGCCATCGAAGCAAAAGCCCAATATGTTAACGACAATAATCTTGGCGGCATGGCATTGTGGTCTGCTGAAAATGACAGCAGGGATGAAACAAAATCATTAATGAAAAAGATAAATGTTTTGTTGGGAAATTAAACATAATGACTGTGCGTGATTGAATGTCATTGTCGAAATACGGGTGAGAAGCAATCCGAAAGGTATTTTCGGATTGCTTCCCTGCACTCGTAATTATTTTATTAATTTTAATTTATCTGAATAAATATATATGAAAAAAATGTTACCGATAATTGTATCCGTATCAATATTGTTTTTTGGATGCAGCAGTAAAAATACGGATAATGCCGAGCCAAATGCGTCAAAACAGCATATTGTAGTCGGATACCTGCCATCATGGAGAATGCCATATAATCCGCAATGGCAAAAAATCACCCATTTGAACCTTGCATTCGGGAGCGTAAATTCCGATGGCTCGCTTGGTCTGACAGATATGGGAATATTTGCAGGCTGTATAGCAAATGCGCACAGTAATAACGTGAAAGTATTGCTTTCGATTGGCGGCGGCGGCTCGAACGGCTTTTCGGATGTCATACTGAATAGCGGCAAAAGAAAGATTTTGATAGACAACATGATTAAAGCCATCAGTGATTTTAATCTGGATGGCATTGATATAGATTTTGAAGAATGGGACGGCGGACTGAACGGAGCGAGCCAGACAGATTTATTGAAACGCGATGCGCTGGAAAATTTATACAGGGAACTACGCGAAAAAATCGGGAACGGGAAACTTATCACTGCTGCGGTTACTGCAAGCTGGGATAACGGCGGTTGGGGTTTTTACAACTGTTTCAACAACACTATGCATCAGTATCTGGATTTTGTAAATTTAATGCTTTACGACGAAACGGGACCGTGGGCATCATCAAGCGTAGGACAGCACGCCACGTGGAATTACTTTGAAAATTCGATAAATCACTGGTTGAACAATAAAAACCTTCCAAAAGAAAAGTTAGTGGCAGGCGTTCCTTTTTACGGATACTTATTCAAGTCTGCCGATAGCGCCGAAGGAGCGGAGCCGGTTGCTTATCGTAATATTTTAATAAACTTTCCGAATCAGGATGCACACCTTAAGGACAATATAGGCTTGCTGTATTATAACGGCATGCAAACAGTGGAACGCAAGGCAAAATATATTGTTGATAACGATTTGGCGGGAATAATGATTTGGGAACTTTCGTACGATACCGATATTGCCGGTAAAAGCCTTTTAAATGTAATTTATGAAACATTTAATCCTTAACTGATGTTTTGCATCGCTTAAACTTTCTTTCTGTAAACAGGATTGCCTTTGCCGAATGAAAAATCTGTTAGGCAAATACAGTGATTTTCACTGATAAATCACGGAAAGAGATAATATTTTTTAATAATGTTTGTTAATCTATAAAACTTTTTATTACATTTGCATTCGATTTTGTAGAAAAGAAAGGATGAAAAAGGCATGTGAAAATAACAGAAACAATATAAAAAAAGCCGCCGGATATTTGGCGGTTTCAGATATTTTGTTAAACACACACACACACACACACACACACACACACACACACACACACACACACACACACACACACACACACACACACACACACAGTTGCCAGACCCATACCTTTAATATAACGTGCGCGCGCAACGCGCGACAAATTAGCAATTTATTTTTTAATTTCCAATATAAGCCGTCTTTAAAAACGATGGCTTTTGACATTTTATATTATTAAATTTTAAAAATTATTTATCATGGCAGTAAAGTATTCATTATCCGAAAAGGGAAATCCTCAAAAACCCGAAGACCCCAAAAAGTGGTACGCCAATGCAAAAAGTACGGGCGAATTGACATTCAGGAAGCTGAGCAGAGAAATTGCGGAAGGCTCAACCACTGTCAGCGACACGGATGTGCTGGCAGTTCTCAACGATCTCATTAAAATTTTGAAGCGTCATCTCGAAAACGGCGAAATAGTTCGTCTCGGCGATTTCGGCTCGTTTCAGATAAGCATTGGCAGCAATGGCGCCGAAACGGAAGCAAAGTTTCATTCGTCGCTGATAAAGACGAAGAAAGTAACTTTCCGTCCCGGAATTGATTTAAAGGAAATGCTCAACAAT
>JAIRZQ010000093.1 GCA_031267135.1 Prevotellaceae bacterium | reverse complement strand
GCTTGACCAAATTTTTGCTTTGACAGTGAGGACACTGAATTGACATCGTGTGTATCATTGTATATGTTTTTTTACTGCAAAGATACTAATTTATTCTGATAATTTAAGACACTACCCAAATGATTACGCCGCTTACGGCGGTTTTGCACTGCACGTAAACTACAATGCGATTTACAAAATTACGGAAGTGCAGAACGTGCCTTTTGAAACCGTCAGGTTCGAAAAGCTGGACGACGACGGCAACTTTAACCGTCTTGCCACGCATCCCGACTGGGGAAGGCGTCATCAGGCATTGAGAAGGTTCAAAAAGGAAGATATAAAATTCTTTAACTTCTATAATCCCGACCCGATAGAAATAGAAAAACAGGTAAACATTGCGGGCGGCTGGGAAAACTGGAACGGTCAGATATATTACTATTCCGAAGACGGCAAAAAAACATATCCGCTTTCCATTTACGATGCAGTTTTGACGGACATGAGCACCGAAGAAGGCATCGGCAATGTCAAGTATCGCAATGCACGCAGCAACTTTTTCCCCGCAGGCATGCTCATTGACAAGCGAAACAAGCCGCAAACCGACGATCAGGAAGATACGCTCGAAAAAACACTACTCGAGGCGCAAACCGACGAAAAGGCATGTAAAATAATAAAGGTAGAAGTAGAGAGCGAAGAGGAAAAACCCGAATTTGTGCCTTTCGAGACAAAAAATTACGACAAGGAATTTGACTACTCCGAAAAATCAATACAGCAGAACATAGGTCGCAAGTTTAACCAGCCGCCGATACTTCGAGCCGAAGATGTTGGCGGTAATTTCGGCGCTGATTTAATGACTAACGCTTACGATGCCTACAATTCCATCACTTCGAGCGAAAGATTAAATGTAGAGCGCGTTTTTGCCGAAATTTTCAGCTGTTTTTGGACAATTGTTAATCCGACAAACAACTACACAGTAACGCCTTTAAGATATGAAGCGCAATTAGACATATCAAATATGCCGGTTGAAATATTGGGGGTGATGACAAGCAACGAAAAGCGCAGAATGCTCGGACTGGAAGAATTAGACGATAGCGAAGACAATCAGGTTTTGCTTGCCGAAAAGGTAGGGGTTGGCGGCATGCAGGTTATAGCGGGAATTGTTGCCGATGTTAACCTGTCGGACGAGCAAAAGCGGGCAATGTTAGAAATATTTTTTAAACTGTCTGTTGACGAAACATTAAGAATTATCCCAAATGTTAATAACAGCTGACGACATACGAAAACATCGCTCCGTATCATTGAATTTGGACGACGAAAAACGGCTTTTGACATACATTGACGAAGCCGAAAAGCTGGATATTATGCCGGTCATTGGAGTTGAACTGTACAAAGACCTGCACGACAACCCGCAAAATCACGACTTGCTGCTCAATGGCGGTTATTATGACGGTGAAAAACGCTACTGCATAGGAATTAAAGCCGCTGATGCCCTGCTGTCGTATGCACGGTTTATTCTGAATAATTCTGTAAACGCAACTCCTTTCGGCGTTCAGCGAAAAAACGCGCTCGACAGCGAGAGTGTCGATGACAAAACGCTTTACAGGCATTCAAACGAGGCAAAAAACGTAGGAATGGCATACCTGCAGCAGTGCGTGGATTTTATAACATTCAACACAAATAGTTGTGGACAGCATAAAAAAGAAATACATCAACGAAAAATAAGAGTCATAGGAGAGTGAAATTATGGCAGAAACAAAAATAAACGAAGCCGGCAAAGTGATTGAAACCGTCGAATTGAACGGCAGGCAGGGCATTATGGAAGTAATGAGCGGCAGCGCCGAAGATGCTTTTGTCAGCGAGGCGGGAAAAGTTGTTAAAGAAATTGAGATTGACGGCAAAAAAGGACGAATGCCTGTTGTGAGCATTCAGGGCGGCGGCGTAAGTCCCGAAGTGTTGAAGGGCTACGTAAAGGAAGTTCCGAACCCCGAAATTGTGGGCAGCGAGATTGTAGAGACGAATGTAAAGGCAGGACAATATACTGCAATGGGCGTAGCATCGAATGGCAAGACGTATTTTTGTGGCTATGGCTTCGGCATCAAAGTATTGAATAAAGATACAGGTATAATAGAGGATACAAATGTAACGACAGGCGGTTATTTTGTAATGGGCATAGCCTCTAACGGGAAGACGTATTTTTGCGCTAACGGCGTCATAAAAGTATTAGACGATGAGACGGGCGCAATTGAAAATACCAATATAACGGTAGGCAGTTATGGAGCAATGGGCATAGCATCAGACGGCAGGACGTACTTTATCAGCGCTACAAAGGGCATAATGGTATTGCAGCACACTTATTCTGATGAGACGTATGTACGCATCGCTTTGCCCAAACTTTCTGAAGTAATATAAGTTTTATAACTAATGCGAAATGGCTCATGTAATAATGACAGTAAAATTGCGCTAACCATTGTACAGCGCGTCATTTCGGTAATGGAATACGCCTGATATTCTTCATTCAGGAATATAGCTTTTTGAATAATATCAACATTGCGCAAATTGTCGGCAAACTGCTCGTTATTAAAAAGTTTCAGATAGTTGTTAATAGCAAGAAGTTTTTTATCGGCTTTGTTTTCGGATGGTTTGTCTTCGCCCTTTTTCCAAACGAAATGCGAAACGAGCAATTCCTGTTCGGTTTGTCCACTTACAGCAATAGCGACAGTATCAAATTCTGCTGAAAGCGCTTTGGCATAATGCAAAACACCATCAACGGCAAAATCTTTGGGATTATCAAGATTTGCACTTTGATGGTTGACTACATTTGCCTTACATTCTACGACAAGCAGATAATCAATATTGCCCGCAGGAAAAGAGATTATAAATTCGGGTTTGCCAACACCCTTTCCACTCTTTGAGGCATTTTGCAATAACTCAATCACACGCTTGTTATACGACTTTTGCTCTTCAAATTTAATACTTTTGAAAAGCGGGTCGTTTTTGAAGTGATTGCGAACAATATCTTCTGTTATTCTTTCGTTTGCCATATTTCTTGACTGTTTTTATTATATTCTCAAAACCGTATATACTTTCATTATACGATTACGCCTTCGGTTTTTTAATAAACGTAGCATGAAACTTTTCTTCCGTTTCCGCAACATTCCTATCGCCGACCTCGACCTTCCCATTATCAATCGCAACATTCCGGTTTTTCGCCACAATACTCCTGTCAGCGACGGGAATTACCCCTGTTTTTTCATTCGAAATTGCGAAAAACAAACGGAAACTTCCTTTTTCCGACCGCAACATTGCCTTTGTTGAGCGGAAGATTCCGTTTCCGGACTGCAATATACGTATTTCCGGAACGCGACGTCGAAGTTGCGGACAGGAATATTGCGGTCGACAGGCGGAACTTTGCGCCCGATGAGATGACAGTTCCGTTATCCGACGACCCTGCATGTATTCTGCGAATGAAATAAGGGAGTTGTCCATGGCAATGTTCCGTTATTCTTCCGTTTTTGTCTTGGAACGACCCGGAAAACGCTTGCTCAATTCGTCAACAATCAGTATGCTGTTAGGAAGTTTCCGTTTCCGCGCCTCTTTACTCGACCCGTAGTAGGTAAGGCTCGCCACATACGCCTCGCTGCCTGCAAGCGTCATCGTGTCATGCACTTTCTTGGTCAACTGCGACAGCGGCACGTAAAATTCACGTAACGTTCCTACCGTATTAACGTCTTTTTCAAATTCGGGCACGTCAATAAACGTCGCATACTCCGGATACTGTTTGGCGAACTCAAGCGCCTTGAAAACAAACCCGTATGACTTATCACCCATCGTGGGCAATTCGCGTGCTTCACCCTGAGCCAGTTCAATCAGCAATGGCAACAGGTCTTCATTCAATACCTGCAATGCTGCAAGTATTCTCTGCTTTTTAGCTTCATCTAATGAAAATGATATTCTATTATCCATATCGTTTAAAATTTAAGGTATTTAAAGTACAAAAAATAATTTTTTACATTCAATAATTTATAGCCTGCACTATGGTTGTAACGCCCATTCCGCCGCCTACGCAAAGGGTTGCAAGTCCGAGCTTTGCATTTCGCTTTTGCATTTCATACAGCAAAGTAACCAGAATACGCGCTCCGCTCGCACCAACAGGATGTCCCAAGGCTATTGCGCCTCCGTTAACATTCAATTTATCATTCGGGAAATTTAATTGCCTGCCTACGGCTAATGCCTGCGCGGCAAAGGCTTCGTTGGCTTCGATAAGGTCAATGTCATTTATGGTCAGCCCTGCTTTACTTAAAGCTTTTTGAGTTGAATAAACCGGACCTATTCCCATTATTTTAGGATCAACGCCTGCAGATGCGCAGGATATGATTTTTGCCATCGGCTTAACTCCAAGCTGTGCTGCTTTTTCGGCGCTCATAACTACCAGCGCCGCTGCGCCGTCGTTTATTCCGGAAGCGTTTGCAGCGGTAACTGTTCCGTTGCTTTTGAATGCCGGCGAAAGTTTACCTATGCTTTCGGCAGTAACTCCTGCTCGCGGAAATTCGTCGGTGTCAAATATTTTTATTGCTTTCTTTTCCTTTATTTCAACAGGAATTATTTCATCTTTAAAACGGTTTTCACTTAGTGCTTTTTCGGCTTTCTGCTGGCTCCATGCGGCAAATTCATCCTGTTCCCGACGTGATATGTTGAACTGTTCGGCAACGTTTTCGGCTGTAACACCCATGTGATAGCCTTCAAATACATCGGTGAGCGAATCGTAAACCATACTGTCAACCAGCTCTCCGGTTCCCATTCGATAACCCCAGCGCGCATTTTTCAGAATAAAAGGCGATGCGCTCATATTTTCCATTCCGCCGGCAACAACAATTTCGGCATCTCCCGACAGTATCAATGAAGCGGCAAGATTAACGGCTTTCAGTCCCGACCCGCAAATATTGTTTACTGTCATTGCGGGAACAGCGTATGGTATTCCTGCTTTGACGGCTGACTGACGGGCGGTTCCCTGTCCAAGCCCTGCCTGCAAAACGTTGCCCATTATTACTTCATCAACATCGTCAACAGTAATGCCTGCACGGCGTATTGCTTCTTTAATGACTATGCTTCCTAATTCCTGAACCGGAACAGATGTTAATGTCCCGCCGAATTTTCCTATGGGAGTTCTTACTGCTCCTGCAATTACTATTTCTTTCATATTCTTTAATTTTACCTGTATAAATGATTTGTGTTTGAAAAAGTTATTTTTTTATTCTTGATAAATCACATTGCCGTCGCCATCTATCAAAAATGTTAATGAATAATAATCGGTAACAGTTTTTCCTCCTTCGAGGCGTGTTGAGTTTCCGTCTTCGATAATATTAATTATCAGTTTCGTTTCAAAGTTACCATCTTCATTCATATAAAACTGTATCGAACCGATGCTTTTAAAACTGTAACCTTCAAAGTTTTCGGTTATTTGTTTTTTTGCATTCTCCAAATATTTTTCAACATTGTTTTGTTGTCTTTCAATATCTTCAATATTAATCGGCTGTGGCTCTTTTTTACTGAGTGACGCTCTTTCCTTTTTGGGGTCATTGTGAGCAATTCCATAATTGTAGTAAAGCACTTGCGAATAATTTTCGTCATCTTTTACCAAATCAAGAAGAGCAACGCCAAAATCGCCTGTTAATCTATCTTTCTCGGTAATATCGACTTTGATAATGTCATAATCTTTGTCGATTGCTTTTAAATCTGTAATCAACTCGCCCAAAGATTTCGGCGAACTAATGCTTGGCGGTGCAATATACGAGCATGATGATGCCAGCAATACCATTGCAGGTACTAAAAGTAAATTTTTTAATTTCATATTTTTATACATTTAATTTAAATAAATTATATCCGCATTGACTTAATATCGTCGGCAATTATCAGCTTTGCGCCTGTTGCCTGCTGTACCTGCTCTGCCGTAAATTCGGGATGTATTTCTTTAAGCACAACGCCTTGAGGCGTTACTTCCATAACTCCCATTTCGGTGATTATCATATCCACTTCGCCTGAAGCTGTAAGCGGCAATGTGCATTGCTGTAATATTTTATGATTTCCTTTTGCCGTATGTTCCATTGCAATAATAACTTTTTTTGCTCCAACAAGCAAATCCATTGCACCGCCCATTCCGGGCGTTTTGCTTCCGGGAATCATCCAGTTGGCAAGGTTTCCGTTTTCGTCAACCTGCAAAGCTCCGAGTATTGTAACATCCACATGTCCGCCGCGAATTATTCCGAATGATGTAGCGCTGTCGAAAGACGCCGCTCCCGGCAATGCCGTAATATAGCCGCCGCCTGCATTTGTAAGGTATTTGTTTTCTTCGCCTGCTGCGGGTGTTGCTCCCATTCCCAGCAAGCCGTTTTCGGATTGCAGGGTTACATTAATATTTTCGGGTAAGTAATTTGGAATCAATGTTGGCAGTCCTATGCCAAGATTTACCACGTAGCCATCTTTCAATTCCAAAGCGCATCGTTTTGCAATAATTTCTCTGATTTGATTTTTATCCATAAGTTTATGCCATTTATAATTAATATTTTTATATTTTATCCGTTCAGGCGTTTATCAAGTTCATGCGCGATGTATGAAGCAACATCATCGGCGTATGAGTTCATGCTGAAACCGGCATCGTACCCCAGTTCCTTGGCAAGCTCGTGATTTATTCGAGGACCGCCGCAAACAAGAATCACTTTGCTTCGCAATCCTTCGGCTTCGAGAAGCTCTACAAGTTCTGTCATATTTTTGATATGAACGTCTTTTTGTGTTACGGTTTGCGAAACGAGCAGCGCATCTGCCTTTATTTCTATGGCTTTTGCAATAAATTCTTCGTTTGGAACCTGACTTCCCATGTTCAACGCTTCGAACATTTCGTAGCGTTCAATGCCGTAATGCCCGGCATAGCCTTTCATATTCATGATAGCATCTATGCCTACAGTGTGCGCATCGGTACCTGTACTTGCTCCCACAACAACAATCCTGCGACCGATGTGTTCACGTATAAACTCGTCGCAGGCATGCATATCCATTACATTGCTTTCGACTTTTGGAACATGAATGTTTGTATAATCTATCGTATGGCTGCAGCCAGCATAACAGTTAAAGAATGTAAAGCCCTGTGTAAGTTCTTTATAAAAAACTACCTGCGGGTTTTCAAAGCCCATTTTTTTTATCAGCTGTTTTGCCGCTTCAATAGCCTCGTCGGTACATGGAACGGGAAGGGTAAAACTCAACTGAGTTTTGCCATCGTTCATTGTATCTCCATAGGGTTTTATCTTTTTCAAGTCAAGGGTTTGGTCAAAATCCCTGCCCTCCATCGAATATAATCCTCCACTCATAATCTTGTCCGTATATCATTGTTTAACATATCACTGCTGTAGCATTTTTATATTATATTTTTCGTTCAAAAACAGCGTGTAAAGGTATGAAAAAAATATCATCTGTCAATAGCAATCTGAAAATAAGATAAAAAATTAAAATTTTTACAAAATTTTTGCCGATTATTAATGCGTCTATTAGGCATATTCGGAAAATGATTAATAATATGAATTATATTATGTCCAGCAAAAGATTATAATTTTGATTTATTGTGAAAGACGTAGCAGGGTAAACGCATCTAAATTTTATTGTTACTTTACAGAAAAGTTGTATCTTTCCCCCCAAAAACCTCTTATGGAAAGGCCTACAAGTTATTTTTCGTCCATAACAGATCCTCGTGTAGAGAGGACACGGGAACATTCCCTTGAAGACATCTTATTGGTAGTGTCTTAAATTATCAGAAATCATTATTTCCGAAAACTCCTGTTTTATAATAATATCTTTCAATATACATTCCTATAACGTTATCGTGAATCTGTTCATTCTTTGAAAAACAA
>JAIRZQ010000058.1 GCA_031267135.1 Prevotellaceae bacterium | reverse complement strand
TCATCACGCTTGGGTTTGTAGGTTTTTGTGCCGTCTGCTTCGGTGCGGGCGGTGCGCTTTCTGTCCCATTCCACTGTCGAAACGGTGCGGTTAAGATATTCCCGCACTCGTTGAGGCTGTTTTTTGCCCGGCACAAAAACGGGATAACTTTCTATGTACAGGTACCATTCCTTGCGGTCTTCGACCTTGCGCAAGCGGACTGTTGATTTTGTTTTTGCTAATCCTTTCATATTATTTTCCTGCTAAAATTTTATCAATCATCGCTTTCGGCACATACACGCATTTGCCTACCTGCCTTTTGGGTATGCTGTTTCGCCGTATGGTTTTATCAACGGTAGATAATGAAACGCCGTATTTTTCTGACACTTCTTTGATAGTATAACATTCGCTTGGCTCGTATTGCAGTTTTACCGGCTGTTGTTCTTGTGGCTTTTCTTCCGGTACGGCAACGGCAGTAAACATTGCTTCAATGTGGGTGCGGCTTATTCGTGTAAGCCGCTCGCCCAAATTGACGGCAGGGATTTTACCCGCTCGTATTAGTCGGCGAATGGTGTCTTTGGATATGCCAAACAAAACAACTGCCTCCGCAATGGAAATGTAGGGGCGTGTCTGAATTTCGGCAATGGCGGCTTTGCTTTCCTGCAAAATCTGCTGCTTGCGTTCTTCTTCCAATGCCTGCTTCTTGCGATTGCGAAGCGAGGCAAGATTGCAGGCGTTACTGCAAAAGCGAGTGGTTACGGTTTTCGCTTCAAAGGCTTTTCCGCAATGCTCGCACACTTTCGGTAATCGTAATTTACTAACTCCCATATATCGTTTTTTGTATCAATTAAACACTTGTAAGAAATAATAAGACTGTATTAGGTGCACATTCCTATCAAATAACGCTCGGTACAAATCCGATACAAAGATACAATAAAAAAACGATATACAAACATAAATATCAAGAAATATTTATCAACAAAAAAGCGGTAAACTTTTGATTTACCGCTTTCTATCTGTTTTTGATATTTGCTTTGTGAGGGGCTTTACTTCACTTCCTCAAAATCTACATCTTCGGCATTGTGGCTTTGTTGATTTTCGCTGTTGTCTTGTGTTGCATCTGATGCTGAATTTGTACTTTCTCCTGCATTTGCAGTTTGCTGCGCGCGGTATAATTCTTCGGATGCTGCTTGCCATGCGTTGTTCAATTCCGCTTGCGCAGCATCTATTGCTGCAATGTCTTGCGAACCGTGCGCTGTTTTCAGTTTTGCCAATGCGGCTTCGATTACCGATTTCTTATCGGCGGATATTTTGTCCCCGTATTCTTTCAACTGCTTTTCAGTCTGGAAGATAGTACTGTCGGCAGTATTGATTTTATCAACACGTTCGCGTTCCTGTTTATCAGTTTCCTCGTTGGCTTTTGCTTCTTCTCGCATACGTTTTATTTCCTCTTCGCTCAAGCCTGAAGATGCTTCTATACGTATTTTTTGCTCTTTTCCCGTTCCCTTATCTTTTGCCGAAACATTCAAGATGCCGTTTGCATCAATATCAAATGTAACTTCAATTTGCGGCATTCCGCGCGGTGCAGGCGGTATTCCGTCCAAATGGAAACGTCCTATTGATTTATTATCGCGTGCAAATTGACGTTCACCCTGACAGATATTTATTTCAACCGAAGGCTGATTGTCGGCAGCTGTTGAAAAAACTTGCGATTTACGTGTCGGGATAGTTGTATTTGCATCTATTAGTTTTGTCATAACTCCGCCAAGGGTTTCAATTCCCAACGAAAGAGGGGTTACATCAAGCAGAAGCACGTCTTTAACTTCGCCTGTAAGGACTCCACCCTGAATTGCTGCCCCGATTGCCACAACTTCGTCGGGATTTACTCCTTTTGAAGGAACTTTTTGAAAAAAGTCTTCAACAACTTTTTGGATAGCAGGAATACGCGTAGAGCCTCCTACAAGTATTACCTCGTCAATTTCCGATACGCTGATGCCTGCATCTTTTACGGCTTTGCGGCAAGGTTCTATCGAACGTTGTATTAAATCGTAGGATAACTGTTCAAATTTTGCTCGGGTAATCGTTTTTACCAAATGTTTGGGTATTCCGTCAACGGGCATGATATAAGGCAGGTTTATTTCTGTTGATGTTTGGCTTGACAGCTCTATTTTTGCTTTTTCGGCAGCTTCTTTCAAACGCTGCAAAGCCATTGGATCTTTGCTTAAATCTATTCCGCCATTATCGGTTTTAAATTCCTGAACCAGCCATTCAATAATTGCATGATCGAAATCGTCGCCTCCGAGATGAGTATCGCCATTAGTTGATTTTACTTCAAAAACTCCATCGCCAAGCTCCAGTATTGATATGTCGAATGTACCGCCGCCCAAGTCGTAAACCGCAATTTTCATATCTTTGTTTTTCTTGTCCATACCGTAAGCCAACGCTGCGGCAGTAGGTTCGTTGATAATACGCTTCACGTTAAGACCTGCAATTTCTCCGGCTTCTTTTGTTGCTTGACGCTGCGAGTCGCTGAAATAGGCGGGAACCGTAATAACAGCTTCAGTAACTTCTTGACCCAGAAAATCTTCAGCAGTTTTTTTCATCTTTTGCAGAATGATTGCCGAAATTTCCTGCGGTGAATACAATCGCTCGTCGATTTTTACACGCGGCGTGTTATTGTCGCCGCGCACAACATCGTACGACACTCTGTTGATTTCGGTTTGTACCTTATCGAAAGTTTCTCCCATGAAACGTTTTATAGAAAAAACCGTTTTTTTCGGATTTGTGATAGCTTGACGTTTTGCAGGGTCGCCGATTTTGCGCTCTCCGTTTTCGGCAAATGCAACAACCGAGGGCGTTGTCCGTTTTCCTTCATTGTTAATGATAACAACAGGTTCGTTACCTTCCATAACGGAAACGCACGAATTTGTTGTTCCTAAATCTATTCCAATAATTTTTCCCATTTTAATTTATCTCCTTTTTATGCTTATTTTTTAATATTTTTATTTTATTAAACAACAACAGTTATGCCATATCAAGAACATGTAAATTATTAAGAAATATTGACACGAATATTTATAAAATCAAATACTCGTGGCACAACTTACTGACGTTTTGACAGTAAAAGGATACTTGTTACTGAATTATTTTAATAGCAACAGTTTTTTAGTGATATACGGTAAGCTTCATTACAGATATATTCAATCCAGTTTATGCACAGCCAGTCCTGATCGGAGTTTAGGCTCAAACCATGTGGTTTTCGGCGGCATGATGTTTCCGGTATCGGCAATATCTATCAACTGTTTCATCGACACGGGATACAAAGCAAACGCAGCCGCCATTTCTCCACTGTCTACACGCCGTTTAAGTTCTTCAAGCCCTCTAATTCCTCCGACAAAATCGATGCGGTTTGAGGTGCGGAGGTTTCCAAGATTTAATATTCCGTCGAACACAAGATTTGAAAGAACCGTTACATCAAGCACGCCTATCGGGTCGGCATCGCTGTATGCGCCTTGCCTTGCCATAAGCGAATACCATTCTTTGTCAATGTACAGAGAAAAATTATGCAGTTTATCCGGTTTGTACGTTTGCTTTCCTTTCGGTTCAATGACAAAAGATTTTTCGAGTTCGGCAATAAATTCTTCCTTGCTCAGTCCGTTCAAATCCTTTATCAGGCGGTTGTAGTCCATAATTTTCAAATGACTTTCGGGGAAAATCACCGCCATGAAGTAATTGTATTCTTCTTTGCCCGTGTGGTATTTGTTTTTATTGCGTTTTTCTTCGCCTACACGCGCTGCCGCTGCAGTTCGATGATGCCCATCGGCAACGTAAAGCGCAGGAATGGAAGCAAAAATATTTGTAATTCTTTCATTAATTTCGTCATCATCAATCACCCAGAAATCATGTCCGAAGCCATCTTCGTCGGCAACGAAACTGTAAACCGGAACTTGATTTGCTACAATTTCGTCAACTATTTCGTTCATTTCGTCAACATCGGGGTAGGCGAAAAAAACAGGTTCTATATTGGCATTTTGTATATTCACATGAATCATGCGGTCGTCTTCCTTGTCTTTGCGCGTCAATTCATGCTTTTTGATGCGACCTGCGAGATAATCGTCCACATTGGCGCATGCAACCAGTCCGTACTGTGTTCTGCCGTTCATGGTTTGCGAGTAAATGTAATATTTTTCCTTATCGTCTTCCACGAGCCATCCCTGTTCCCGCCATTTTTTGAAATTTTCGACAGCCCTGTCGTATGCCTGCTGCGAATGTTCATCAATTATCGGATCAAAATCAATTTCGGGTTTTGTAATGTGCAGCAACGATTTTTCGCCTGCTTCCGCTTTTGCTTCTATCGAATTCATTACGTCGTAAGGACGCGCCGATACCTGTTTTGCCATCTGTTTCGGCGGACGCAATGCTCTGAAAGGTTTAATTTTTACCATATTTTATTGTTTTATGTTTAAATTTTATTTAATACACGGCAAAATTAGTTTTTTTATCCATAATAACGAAAATAATTTTCAAATTATAATTTATAATTGACGATTTTTAATTTAAAGATTCAAAAATTTAATAATTTAAATATTTAATCAATCGTAAATGGCAAATATAAAAATGGTCAATAAACAATGTCCAGTTAGGGGGCAGAATGTTGATGGAAAGAGCAGTCAGCATACGGCAGACGTCCGAAAAGGACGCAATGTGGATTATGAATGACATTAAAAAACCTTATTCCAGTAAAATCACCTTAATAAATAGCGCTGTATAATTTCCTTAATTCAACCTTATTTTCTGTCAAAAATAAGGTTAATTTCATGGATTTGATAATCAAGGTACTAAGGTAAATATGTTAGAATAAGGTTTACAATAAAAAGATAAATCTTTAAGTCCAAATTATTTTATTTAATTTTGCATTACTTTATTAAACTGTCGCAGGTCGGTGATCTGCGGTTATGAAAATTACACCCTTTCAGGACGGCGAGACGATAAATCTTTAAATTGAAAATTGTAAATAATTGGCGAAAAGCCGGAAACAGAGTAGATAAATAATAAAAACAAATCAAAAATGAAAGAAATACTAATAACATTAGTTTGCCTTGCTACAGTAGCGGCAGGGGCATTGGCGCAAGGCGCACAAAAAACAGACGTGGAAAAAGACGGACTGAAAGGCAGGGTGAAAAGCACAAGCGAGACTCTTTATTACGCGGTATATGAATCAGGCGAAGTAGCCAAAGGCGACATTATTTATTATCATCCTATGGCAAAATATGACTACAAAGGGAATACGATTGAATTGAACGAGTATAACTTCGACGGCAATTTAGATTATAAGAATATTCGGAAACGTGACTACAAAGGGAATATGATTGAAAGGAGTGTGTATAAATCCGACGGCAGTTTATATTATCAATATATTTACAAATATGACGACAATGAGAATCAGATTGAAGAGAACTGGTATAACTCAGACGGCAGTTTAAATTCTAAATATACTTACAATTACGACGACAAAGGGAATCGGATTGAATGGAACCAGTATAATTCCGACTACAGTTTCAATTATAGATACATTTGGAAATATGACGACAAAGGTAACAAGATTGAAGAGAACGGGTATAACTTCGACGGCAGTTTAGATTCTAAATCTATCTGGAAATATGATGCCAAAGGAAACACGGTTGAGGAGAACAGGTATAACTCCGACGACAGTTTATTGGAAAAAACGACTTGGAAATATGACGACAAAGGGAACTGGATTGAAGAGAACTGGTATAACTCAGATGGCAATTTAGGTTATAAAGCCACTTGGAAATATGACGATAAAGGGAATAAGATTGAAGAGAATGTGTATGTGTCCGACGGCAGTTTATCTTCTAATTCTGTTTGTAAATATGATGCCGAAAGGAATAAGATTGAAGAGAATAAGTATTACTCCGACGACAGTTTAAATTGTAAATATACCTACAAATACGACGCCACAGGAAATCGCGTGGAAACACTAATATATAAAGGCGAAGAAAGTATTCCGGCAACTATTGAAATAATAAACATAGAATATTACGAATAGCGCAGCTACACCGTGCGGCGTAGCTCACTTTCACCGGGCTTATGAGACAGCCTGTCGGTAGAAAGAGAAAACAAAACCTAACAGGTTTTTAAAACCTGTTAAGTTTACTTACTAATAGAAACGCTTTTTTACAACATTCCATAATTATCAGTTTTCATTTGTTATACTATCTTCTTTCTTCTTGTTCTGTTCCAGCTTCCATTCTTCAAATGGCTGAATTTCCGGCTGTTTCGACATTCTAACTTCTATCTCTTTTTCCATTCTTTTACGTTCTTATTCCCATTTTTTATAATCAATTCTTGTTAGAATATATTTAGGTATACCGCGTGTGGATAATGCTTCAGCGTACGACACTTCTATATTGCGCGGTATTTCAAACCAAAAATCAATATGCTCTGCTTCAAATTCAAAAAACAGTTCATTCTCAACAGTTTTTACAATACTGTCGGGTTTAGCCAAAAGAGCATATTTGCTATAAGTACGTACGATTACTTGATAATCATTTATTGTATCAATATTGAAAACATATTGTCTTGTGCCATTGACAGGGAAATGATAACTCTTGTCATTTCGGTTTATTGATAACTCTTTTTTATTCTCGCTAATGATTATGTGCGATTTTTTATTAACATGTTGCTTTTTCTCATTTACAAGAAGTTCTACATCTGCATCTAATCCATTATCAATAACAAGGGTGTATGGTGCGAAGTATGGAGAATATTCTTTTTCAACAGTCATGGTACCTGAATATACTTTATCTTCAACAGGATAGTTTCTCATTGAATTTGTTCGAATATAATCGGGATATATAACAATAATCAATCCTGTAATAACCAATCCTGTGAATATTGTCATCAGTATATTGCGCAATGTGGCGTTTTGAATTTTGCTTATCTTTCTGTATATCTTAGTTATCAGCCAAATTGCAAAGATTATTCGGAAAAATGTCCACACGATTTTATACTTTAAGTTTTGAACTCAATCTTTACATTCTGTTATATTTATTTTTTTTACAATTCCAATTCCGGGCAAGTCGGCAGGCATCATTTTGCCATTTTGCAGTGTTGCGCCTTTGTACAGGTCGGCTGTAGAAGCAATCAGCAAATTTCCATCGAGGTCGCAAAAGTCAACTGCCGGCGATAACTGTGCTGCCGCTGATATTGCGCATGATGTTTCGGTCATGCATCCTATCATGATTTTCAGGTCGAGCGCACGCGCCATATTTATCATTTTCCATGCTTCGCGCATTCCTGTGCATTTCATCAGTTTTATGTTTATTCCGTTGAATGCATCCTTAAGTTTCATTATGTCGCCTAAGCGTTGAAGAGATTCATCGGCAAAAACGGGAAGCGGACTGTTTTGCGTAATCCATGCAATGTCGTTGAGTTTTTTCTTCGACATGGGCTGTTCAATCAGTACAATTCCTTTCTCCTTGAGCCAGTGAATCATATCGAGCGCGTAATGCTTATCTTTCCATCCCTGATTTGCATCTATTGCAAGAGGCAGGTCGGTAACTTCGCGAATCGTGTTAATCATTTCCTTATCGTTTGAGCCGCCGAGCTTTACTTTCAGAATTTTGAAATCGTTTACGTATTCGCGTGTTTTCTTGCGAACCGTCTCAGGCTCATCAATTCCTATGGTGTAAGTCGTATGGGGAATTTTATCAATATTCAATCCCCAGATTTTATACCATGGCTGTCCCATGAGTTTTCCGACCAAATCGTGCAGTGCAATATCAACCGACGCTTTTGCAGCTGTATTGTTTTCCGTAATGCTATCGACATAATTCAAAATATCATCCATTTCGAAAGGACTTCGGAATTGTTCCAGGTTTACTCTTTTCAGAAATGCCATAACCGATTCCGATGATTCGCCGAGATATTGCGGCATTGCAGCTTCGCCATAACCTGTTACGCCATCGTATTCTATTTCTACCTGTACGCTTGGCGTCATTGTGCGCGAGAATGTTGCAACAGTGAATGTGTATTTCAGCTGCAAATCGACAGGACGAAATGTGAATTTCATTTTTGCCGAGCCGGGCAGCGGTCGGCGTGGCTTGGGGCTTGCAAACAGTTTTGCGCCTGTTCCGTTTAAAAGTAAACCTGTGCCTGCTGTTGCCAGTGCGGCAGTTTTTAAAAAATTTCTTCTGCTTTGTTCCATAGTGGTGTGATGTTATAATTATGAATAATATGAATTTTTATTTTTGCTGCTGATAAAATTCGTTACTTTTTATTGTTGTTATTCCTTTTGTGTCAATATTGCCGATAATGCGCGAAGCTCGTACAAGCCGGTTTGCATTGTATTTGTCGTAATACGGATCGGACGGGTCGAAACTGCTTATTTTTACCTGTGTTGCTTCGTGTATAAACTGTTTATTGCCCATGTAAATTGCAACATGACCTATGCGTTCTTTTTTTCCGTTTTGAGCCTTACTGCCGAAAAACAGCAAATCGCCCGGAACAAGACTGTTAAAATCGTTGTCGATATCAACAGGCTGTCCTGTGTAGCACTGTTGCGATGCATCGCGCTGAAGAATTATTCCGTGCATGAAAAAAACGGTTTTTACAAAGCCGCTGCAGTCCATTGCCTTTGATGATGTGCCTCCCCAAAGGTATGGTATTCCCATAAATCGCTTCCCGTAATCGACTATATTATATCCCGTAAGATTTACGGATGAATACCAGTCATCGAATTTTTTGGATTGTTTTTTATCAATATAGGCAATTTTACCGTTTGGATATGATACTTTATAATACTGTCCGATTTCATCTTCAAACTTAAGAATGTTTCCTGCAACCATGTCGGAAGCCACTTTGCCCGAATTAGGCTCTGCATAGGCAAAACCGTAAAGTTCGGTAAAAATGATTTTAGGCGATGAAATCCATTCGTTAAATTCCTGACAGTTCATTCTTTTAATATTTCCTGCCGATGTATAGCTTATGTATCCTTCGGGAGTCTGTACGCGCAGCCAGCTGCCGCTTTGCAGAATTTTCACAGGCATTCCAAGCAAGGCTTGCGTTGCCATTTCTGCCGAATAATCTCCCGAAGTGCGCATACTTGCTACCGAAAGAGTTACAACTCCATAAATTTCATCTCCCAGTTTTTCGTCGGGAAGAATAATCATGCTGTCGATAATATTTTTATTTGCGGCTTGCAGCGAATTTAAAAGCTCTGTTTTTGCTTCGGCTACTGTTGTTGCGCCTTGCAGCAGGATTTTGCCATCCGCATGTTTAAAATTTACATCAAAAACATTAACCCGGCGGTCGGGAACAAATTTTTGGAGAACGCTGTCTGCAATTTCCCGCAGGGCGCTGTCGCTGTCGGATGTTTTCGAGCAACTGAATAAAATTGCCGCTATCAGTGATAAAGGTAAAAGAAGTTTTTTCATAACTAATATTAAATATTGTAATAATACTACAAAAATATAAAATTATATTGAAATACTATCAAATTGCAGAAATATTTTCAAAAACATACATTTGTCAACAGGCGGTGAAAATAAAAAAATGCATTTGCTGCTTGAGGCTGCGCAAACAAAATAGTTCAAATTCTGTTTTTTTTATAATTTTGCACAAACTTTTTTGAAAAATGATTAAACGGATTTGTATATTTTGCTCATCAAGCGATAAAATCGATAAAGCGCATTTTGATGCAGCCGAACAAATAACATGTGAATTAGTAAAGGCAGGATATGCGATTGTCTGCGGAGGCGGCTCGCACGGACTAATGGGAAAAATAATCGAAACGGCAGTAAAAAACGGCGGTTATGCAGTCGGCATCATTCCCGAATTTATGCGAACTGTTGAATGGGACAGCAAAGAACTCAGCGAACTGATTGTTGTTGACGACATGCGCGAACGTAAAAAGCAGATGATAGACAAAGTAGATGCCATTATCGCTCTTGCCGGAGGCTGCGGAACGCTCGAAGAATTAATGGAAGCAATAACGCTTAAACGGCTTGGCAAGTTCACAAAGCCAATAGTCATTCTTAATACAAACGGGTTTTATAATCACCTCAAAGATTTATTGACGAAAATGATTGATGAAAATTTTATGAATAAGCAGTCGACAGATATATGGAAGTTTGTTGATACGCCCGAACAGATTCTTGATGCCATCAGCAATTCGGCGCCGTGGAGCAGCGATGCAATAAGATTTGCAGTCGTTTGACCGTAAAGCATCATTAAATATGTCAAAACATGGATTTAATTTTTGAAGACATAAAAAAGACAATAGACGGCGAACTTGCCCTGTTCAAACAGTTTTACATCGAAGAATTTTCTTCATTTAATCTTATATTCGACGATATTACCCAATATGTGCTTAATTATGAAGGAAAACTGATGCGCCCGATAATCATTTTGCTTTCGGCAAAAATGAACGGCAAAATCTGCAAAAAAACGTATATCACGGCGCTGTCAATGGAAATATTGCACACGGCAACTCTTATTCACGATGATATTGTCGATGGAGCCGAAATACGGCGCGGAATACCATCGATACAGTCGCAATGGTCGCCGCAGATCGCCGTACTTGTAGGCGATTTTCTTCTTGCAAAAGCTCTTGATATCATAACAAAAAATAAAATATATGATATTATATCAACAGCTACAAAAATTGTAAAACTTCTCAGCGAAGGCGAACTGTTTCAAATACAAAAATCAATAACCCTTGATACAACAGAAGAAGAATATCTGGATATTATTTATAAAAAGACCGCAAGCCTGATATGCGCATGCACGCGCTTCGGAGCCGTGTCGGTTGGCGCCGACGACAAAACGATAGAAAAAATGACCGAAGCAGGACGAAACATAGGTCTGGCTTTCCAGATAAGAGATGATATTCTGGATTTCAACAAAGACAATAAAACAGGAAAAGCATACGGAAACGACTTACGCGAACACAAGTTAACATTGCCGCTCATTTATGCGCTTAAAAATTCAACAGCCGGCAAGCAAAAAGAAATACTCGAAAAGTTAAGCGCCTGCGCCGAAAATCCGCAATTTATCGACCATATAATCGAATTTACGCAAAAATATCAGGGAATTGCTTATGCCGAACAGAAAATGAAATACTTCTGCAATAAAGCGCTGAACCTGCTCGAAGAATTTCCTCAAAGCGAAGCCAGAAACTCGTTGATACTGCTTGCAAAATATATAACAACCAGAAAAGTGTAAGAACGTGTAATTTCAAACGCATAACCCGTGATTTTTTTTTAATGAATAGAAATTAAGTTTTATCAAAATGTAATTTGCGGCTTGTTTTTCCTTGCCATTGATAACCAAATTCTATTCGAAGCTGTCAAACAGAATCTGTTTTATGTCTTTTAACCTGTCATTATTGTTCGTTCAACAATGATTTTTTCCAAATAAGTTTTCTGTTTTCGTTTTCGCTTATTTTTCCATTGTCTAAAAGCCAGCGTACAACCTTGATAACTTTTTCCGAAGAAATACTAATATTATCAATAATCTCCTGCAAGCCGGCTTCGGTGTTTGCAATTTGCTTTTTCAATTCTTCCACAATCCTGTCGAATTCATAAGCGCTTATGTCGAGTTCATTTCTGGTTTTGCAAACATCGCACTTTCCACAGCGATAGACATTTTCTTCGCCGAAATACGACAGTAAAATTTGGCTTCGGCACTTGGCTTTTGACATTGCATAGCCTATCATTGCATCCATTCGGTTTTTGTAGCGTTCTTTACGTAATATATAATTTTCCGGCGAAATTCTTACGTTTGCCTCTTCAAGCCTGCTTTCGTTTAATATAAGCAGTGGCGTACGCCTTTGCGGAATGTATGAAATCAAATGTTTTCGGCTTAACTGTATAAGATATTCATTTATTACATCTACGGTTGTATTTCCGAATTTTGCGAGATATGTTTCGTCGATGTTTGTAAAATTTGAAAACAGTCCGGTATATGCCCGCAGAAGAATTTTTATAAACGAATCCAAATCTTTGTTTTCAACCTGAATTTTATATAAATCATCACGATTGACATTAAACATCAGTCGCGATGGAGAATTTATTTCATCGGTAATTTGCAGGTAATTTTCATATTCAAGAATTTTTAATGCATTTAATGCGGTTAGCGAATATATTTTTGCATGAATTGAAAAATCCATTAAGTTGAAATTAAATGCTGTGCCTTTGCCATCACCATAAGCAACGCCAAGATACGAACATACCGACTGATAAATTTCCTTAACTGTTTCGACAGGAGGAAAAGCCATTTTAAATTGCTGTTCGAACTTGACCTTATCGCTGTTGTTGTAAAGTAATACGGCATAAGCTCTTTTTTCATCTCTGCCCGCACGTCCCGCTTCCTGAAAATATGCTTCCGGCGAATCGGGCAAATCCAAATGAACAACAAATCTGACATCCGGTTTATCAATTCCCATTCCAAATGCATTCGTAGCAACAATTACCTGTATTTTTCCCGATTTCCACAAATCCTGCTTATGCGAACGGATTTCAGGCGACAGTCCTGCATGATAATAATCGGCTTTGATGCCTGTTGAATTTAGAAACACTGATATTTCTTTTGTTTTTTTACGATTCCTGACATATACAATTCCCGAACCGTGCGCGGTTTCGATAATCTTTTTCAAATATTTCTGCTTGTCTTCCATGTCGCGTACGATGTACGATAGATTTTTGCGTTCAAAACTTTTTTGAAGTACATTTTTTTTTCTGAAACGCAGTTTTTCCATTATGTCATCCACAACTTCGGGTGTTGCCGTGGCTGTAAGGGCAAGAACAGGCACATCGGGCAGAATATTGCGAATTTCGGCTATTTGCAAATATGATGGACGAAAGTCGTAACCCCATTGCGATATGCAATGCGATTCGTCAACAGCAATAAGATTTATTTTCATACGTCCTACATCGCCGTGTATTTTTTGTGTAGCCAGACGCTCGGGCGATATATACAGAAACTTGTAATTACCGTATTTGGCATTATCCAGAGTTATCTCAATTTCGCGGGCATTCATTCCGGAATGTACGGCAAGAGCCGGAATATTATGTTTTTTAAGATTTTCGACCTGATCTTTCATCAATGCAATAAGCGGAGTAATCACTATGCATATTCCATCTCTTGCAAGCGCCGGAACTTGAAATGTTATTGACTTGCCTCCTCCTGTAGGCATAAGCGCAAGCGTATCGTTTCCGTTATAAACAGATGTAATGATTTCTTCCTGTAACGGACGGAATTGAGAATATCCCCAATGTTCGAATAATATTTTTTGAAACAGGTTCAAAATTATTTAATTATTAATAAATACGCCACATTCGGAATATACGCACGGGTTGCCTGTATCCTATTTAATTTCCCTCAGGATATTTATTAGAAGCAGCCAGAATTTTTGCGTAGAGGCAATATCCAGGCGTTCGTCCGGCGAATGTACACCGCGAAGCGTTGGTCCGAACGAAATCATATCCAAATCAGGATATTTTTCGAGAAACAAACCGCATTCCAATCCTGCATGTATTGCTTTTACGAGCGGTTTTTTATCGAATGTCCTCTCGTAAACGCTTTCGGCAACGGTAAGTATCGGCGAATCGGGATTTGGTATCCAGCCGGGATATCCATCGCCTTGCCACACTTCGGCGTTAACAAGTTTGAAACATGCTACAACGCAGGCTGAAGCATCATCTTTTGATGTATTCACTGCGCTGCGCTGACTTGTCGCTATGATTATATGTTTGTCATCCATTTTTACAGATGCAAGATTAGTTGATGTTTCAACAAAGTTTGGTATTTCGCGCGACATTGCCAAAACTCCGTGAGGGCACGCATACAGGCAGTTCAATAACGAAAATTTCGCCTTGCCGTCCATCACCGTTTCAGGCTTTTCGGTTTCGTAAACGGTGATAGCTATGTCAGGTTCCGTGCTGCGATATTCGTAACGCATACTTTCTTCAAATTTACTTACGTAATTTTTAAATTCATCTGCCTTGTCGGGCGAAATTACTATGATTGCATAAGATTCGCGTGCAATGGCATTACGAAGATTTCCTCCGTCGAATTTATTAATTTCAATGTCATCAATAAAAGGATAAAGCAATCTGTTCAGCATTTTGTTTGCGCAAGCAAGACCTTTATTTATGTCATCTCCGCTGTGTCCGCCTTTCAAGCCTTTTACATCAACCCTAAACGCAATTTTTTTTTCGGGAACCGCAACTTTTGAATATGCAATTTTCCCCAGCGTATCGCGTCCGCCTGCGCAACCGATAAATATTTCACCTTCATCTTCCGAATCGAGATTTAAAAGAATTTTACCGGTGAAAAAATCAGGCTCCAATTCGGAAGCGCCCGTAAGCCCTGTTTCTTCGTCAACGGTGAAAAGACATTCCAAATTTCCGTGTTCAATATCTTTCGAAGCAAGTATGGCGAGCGCGGCAGCCATGCCTATTCCGCAATCAGCTCCGAGCGTGGTGCCTTTTGCTTTTACCCAGTTGCCTTCAACATAAGCCTGAATTGCATCATTGTCGAAATCGAAAACTATATCGCTGTTTTTTTCACAAACCATGTCCACATGACTTTGCAGGACAACAACAGGCAAGTTTTCAAAGCCTGCCGTAGCCTGTTTGCATATAAGCACATTTCCCGACTTGTCGGTTTTAGCTTGCAGATTATGCTCGCGGGCAAAATCAAGCAGATATTTTATAATTTTGCCTTCGCTTTTCGATGGGCGCGGAATTTTGAGTATTTCATTGAAAAAGTTGAATACTATGCGCGGTTCAAGATCTTGAATAGTCATAACAATATTAAATTTATAAATTTGTACAAAAATAATATTTTGTTTTGAATAACTGCACAAAATATTTTTTTTTGTTTTATAATCTTTTCTCAATCAGAAATATTTTATTACCTTTGCGTCCCCAAAATTATCCTTTTCAGGTTAATGTTGTAATGGGGATTTATTTGAAAATCAAGTAAATCTGAGTAGCAATTATTAGTTTAAGTAAAATGAAAACAATCAAATTAAACGGTCAGTCAAGAACCCATCTTGGTAAAAAAGACAGTAAGGAATTACGCAAACAGGATCTTGTGCCTTGCGTGCTTTACGGAAATAAAGTAGAAAATCAAAATTTTGTTCTGGTAGGAAAAGAGTTGAAAGAGCTTGTTTATACTCCTTTTTCTTACATTGTTGAAATTAGCATCGACGGTAAAATCAAGACGTGTATTCTCAAAGACATACAGTTTCATCCGGTAACCGACGAAATACTGCATATAGATTTTCTGACTGTTAACGAAAATAAACCTGTTGCAATAGATGTTCCCGTTAAAATCACAGGACATTCGGAAGGCGTAAAACAGGGAGGTAAATTACAGGTTTTAGGCAGGAAAATTAAAATTTCGGCACTGTTAAACGACCTGCCCGATGAAATTCCGGTAGATATTACAAGTCTTCAACTTGGAAAATCAATATGTGTAGGCGATTTGTCGTTAGATAAAATCAGCATTCTTACACCCAAAACAAACATTATTTGTTCTGTCAAGATAACAAGAGCGGCAATGGGTGCAGCTGCAGCAGCAGAAGAGCAAAATAAATAAGATCCCGTTGAAGTGAAATATTTGGTAGCAGGTCTTGGAAATATTGGCGCCGAATATGCCAACACAAGACATAATATAGGATTTAAGACATTGGACACTTTCGCGGAAGCGTCCAATGTTACTTTTAGCACGCTAAGGTACGGAACGCTCGGCGAAGTAAAGATTAAGGGACGTTCGGTGTGGCTGCTCAAACCATCTACATATATGAATCTGAGCGGAAAAGCCATTGCATACTGGCTAAAGGCAGAAAAAATTCCTGTAGAAAACCTGCTTGTAATTCTTGATGACTTATCTTTGCCGTTCGGGCAAATACGCATACGAACCAAAGGCAGCGACGGCGGACACAACGGATTGAAAAATATTAACGAAACATTTGGACACGCTAATTACAACCGGTTGAGATTTGGAATCGGGCACGATTTTGTGCAGGGCGGGCAGGTTGATTATGTTCTCGATGACTGGAGCAGCGAAGAAACAAAACTCCTTCCGGAGAAGCTAAAAACAGTGCATAATGCAATTACATCGTTCGTTACCATTGGAATAGAAAGAACAATGAATATTTTTAATACAAAACAAAATTAGATAGAATGAAAAAAATGCTGTTATTTTCGGCAATCGCATTATTGTTTATCGGATGCAGCACAAAATCCGATACGCTAAAAGTTAATTATATCTGTGAAGGCATATTGTGCAGCGAAGTTATATCGCTTGATTTTATCGGCGATGATAACAGGATACGTTCGCCGTATATTGATTCTGTCGGATTCTGTTATCTGGATTCGCTTTCGTATCCCGACAATAATCCTGACCACTACACACAATATACTACTCCTTACAAATTGGACTTTTCAAAAACTATTGAACCATATTCGCAGGAATATTATTGCGCTTATACTGTTCATAACATTATTAAGGTAATCGAATATTACAACCGGCTGTTCGACAATAAAATTGATTTTAACGCTCAAGAAAAATACAGGACCATTGATGTGGCATTTGGTGACGCATCCATGCTTACGCATCCTAATTTTTACATTTTCGAGGAAAACTCAAACCCGTCGCCAACCTTATTCGCACACGAAATAGGACACCGCGCTTTTTGGTATCTCGAAGACCCGACAGGCATTAAATTCAATGGACTATCGCTTGTCCACATGGGATTGCTCGAGTATTTTACCGTGTCGCTTTACGATACGCCGCTTGTCGGGGAAGGCTGTTTACCGGTAAAAACCGTCAGAGATGCAAGCGTATTACACAAATATCCCATCGACAGCACTTATAACCTGAGACACACGTTTAAACTTTTGGAAGAATCATATCCGGCGGAACTTCAAAATCCAAAAAACAACATTTCAAAATATCTGTCAACCTCGTATGCATATTACGGCGACGACATACTTGACAAGTATTATGACAACCATCGCGGAGCCATGATTTTGACAGGTACGTTATGGCGTATCAGAGAACAAATGGGACAAGAAGATACCGACAAATTAATTGCGCAAACAATTATGAATTTGAACGTCTATATGGATAAACGCAATGATTTTTTTATATCTGATATAAATTCACTGCCTGACCAAATTGACTGGTGCGACGTTTTTTACGGTTTGATTCAAAAAGATAAAGAACTATATGACGGGAAAAATATTCAAACTATAGTCGCCGAATTTACAAAAACAGGGTATCCCGTTGACTTGATAAAATATTAAATTTATGTAAAGTCGTGGAAGATGTAAGAATTGACAAATGGTTGTGGGCTATGCGGATTTATAAAACCCGCAGCGAAGCCGCCGATGCATGCAAACACGGAAAAGTGATAATTAACAGCGTCGAATGTAAGCCATCGCGGACAGTAAAAAAAGGCGAAATTGTTACAGTGCGCAAAATGCCTGTCGTTTACACCTATCGCGTTATTGATATTACGGAAAATCGCCAGCCTGCAAAAAATGTAGAACAATATGCTGAAAATCTCACTCCGCAGGAAGAAATGTCCAAACTTGATGCGAAAAATGTTACAATATTTGTTCATCGCGACAAAGGAAGCGGACGCCCCACAAAAAAAGAAAGACGAGCGTTGGACAATCTTATGAACGAAATTACAGAATAATGAAAAAATCTTAATCCTTAAATCCAAATCCTATGCTGATTGCAAAACAAAAACGAAGAGAAAATATTGCCGAATATATTCTGTATCTGTGGCAGATGGAAGACTTGCTGCGAGCATTGAATTTTGATGAAACGCAAATTTATAAAACGCTGGTTGAGCCTCTGCAAGTTGACGAAAATACGAAAAAGCAAACGCTTGCGTGGTACATGGGAACGGTGCAGCTATTGCAGTTTGAAAAAAAACAGCAGTCGGGACACACATCTCACTCATTGCATCTGATTGCCGACCTGAATGATGTTCATTTATATCTTTTACCGCGAGATGAGAAATATGCCAAGCTTTACCAAACTGCAAAACCATCAATAGTTGATTTCGGCAAAAAACTGGAAAAGCATGACGAAAATGAACTCGAACTCTGCTTTCACGCCTTATATGCCAGAATGCTGCTGAGGCTCAAAAACCATGATATTTCAGCAGAAACGCAACAGGCTATCGACGACATATCTAAAATGATTGCTTACCTGTCGGCAAAATACCTGCGTTACGAACGCGGCGAAGAAAAATATGAACAGAAGTGAATAAAAATGCAAAATTTCAACTAAATATTTGTTAAAATAACCAAATTACAGGATACATGGTTGTTTTCCGCGAATAAATTTATTTGCAAAAAGCGACCTGATTAACCAAGAAGCAAATTATTCACAGAAACAGATGTCTTTTTTCTCCTTCCACGCAAAGTACTTGGCGTTTTTCCGAATATTTTCGTACAAAAGTTAGTGAGGTGGGCAGGAGACGAAAAATGGAACTCGTGAGACAACTGAGTCAATGTCTTATTACCGCATGTTATCTCATGAAAAAGCTTCTTGGATTTTTCCTGACATAGCCATCTGTAAACAGGAATTCCAAAAACGTCCTTGAAGCGTTTTTTAAATCCCGACAAACTGTAATCCAATTCCTTTGCCATATCGTTTATAGAACAGGCTTTTTCAGACAATGCATAGCACGCCTTTGAAAAAGCAATATCATTTGTCAACACAGGCTTGAAAAAATAATACAGCGCTTCTTTAGTATAAAAATTTCCAAAGTAATAAAGTAATTCATTTTGTTTCATTTGAAAAAATTCCGCGCTTTTTATTTTTTCCATTAAGCAGTGTTTTATCTGCTTGAAATAATCCGAAATGATTGCATTTGCTTTCAGCACAATGCTTCCGCTTTCCCGAGATGTATTATTGATTTTACGTTCAACTTCCGTAAGCGTCTCAAGAGGAAGAGAGTTGCATAAATTCAAATCAACCGTCAGATAAAAAATTATCAGCTGAATGCTGTTTGTTACGTTTATGAGGCATTTGTTATGCGGGGGAATCAGAATTACGTTTCCGACTTCAAGCGGAACATAAAGGTTTTTTGCAAATGAAATAAAACAGGAACCTTTTCGTACAAAGGCAAGTCGTATTTGCGATTTTGCAGGTATGTTAACCACATTGTTTTTTGTCTTTTCTATACATTCGACATAAATTTCGTTCTTATTGGTGTGATTTGTAATCATAATTTATTTTTTTTAAATATTTTTGCGATATTTTACTTTTATTTTATATTTGTTTTTAATTTATTAATACTAAGTATATAAGCATATTTATAAGCATTTGTATATAAGAACGAATGGCTCGTACATGCAAACGAGCGGATTCATCCGTGTGAATAAGATGCCATTGAAATATATTTTTATAATACTCATGAGTTTTTTGCAAATATAGATATTTTTTTTAAAATAAATCAAATAAATAAAAACATTAAATTGCAAAATATTATGGAATATATTTGCAAATCATTTATTTTTAGATATTTATATTACAAACAATTAAACTGTTAATATTAAATATTTTGTTAAATTTTTAATATTGAATATTTTTTTTGTCCGGCGTCTGTTCCGTTTTGTTGCTGTCGAAGTATTTAAACGACCTTTCGGCTTCTGATTTTATGGTTTTCCACCGTAAAATTATTCCAATAACAGCAATGATTATTATAATAATAAATGCTTTTTCCATATTAGACCGTTCCGAAAATTTCATACAGGAAGTTTGTATTTTTAATATCACAATTATTTTTCAATTCGTATGCGGGCATCAACAGCAACAATATTTGCAGCCGTGCCGAGCAATGGATTTAAATCCATCTCGGCAATTTCGGGCGCAAACTGTACCAGCGCCGATACTCTTGCTATGGCTTGAGAGAATAATTTTTCGTTTACAGGTTCCCGTCCGCGAACGCCCTGTATGATTTTATATCCGCGCAAACGCTGAATCATTTCATGCGCTTCGCCGATGCCAACGGGCGACAGTGATGAACTTACGTCTTTCAGTACTTCAACAAAGATACCGCCAAGTCCGCACATTATCAAATGACCGAAGTTTGCTTCGCGGCTTGCACCGATAAATATTTCAGTTCCCGACAGCATTCTGTACATTTCGACTGCATGTGTTTCCGGAATTTTTATAAGGCGATTAAATTCGTAAGCAACGGTTGCTTCATCTTTTACGTTGAGAACTACGCCGCCGACATCCGACTTGTGAACAGGTCCCACAACTTTCATCGCAAGCGGATAGCCTTCTTTGCGTGCAAAATTTATTGCATCATTTTCGGTTTTCACTTCTGTTTCCTGTTTGCGCGAAATGCCTGTTGCATCAAGCAGTTTGCGAATTTCTTCCAATCCCAAGTATCCGCTTTTACTGTTTTCGATAACATTGCGAACTGCGCTAAAATCAATTTCGGGCAGTTCCGTATTTTCGGGTTGCGGCTTCGGCGCATTTACAGCCTTTGCCAAAGCATTTCCAAATACACACTCTTCAGGAAAATTTATTCGTTTTTTATTATAAACAAAATCGTTTATTTCATCTTTTACATTTATAATTGATGGAAGAACAGGAAAAACAGGTTTAGTGCAGGTTTTCATTTTTTCGTCTAAAACTCTGTAAACATCCCAGTTGGGAAAAAGTCCCGGACTTCCGAAAATTACGCACATTGCATCTATATTGTTGAATTTTGTTTCGCAATAGTC
The DNA here is from genome assembly GCA_031267135.1 of Prevotellaceae bacterium. Classification (GTDB taxonomy): domain Bacteria; phylum Bacteroidota; class Bacteroidia; order Bacteroidales; family UBA932; genus JAIRKV01. Next base: position 8,686 of record JAIRZQ010000058.1, on the reverse strand, counting down.
TATTATTTTCCCAAGCTGTTCGGCTGTTCCTGTTGCAAGAAAATCAACAGGATTTGCAACCGACGAGCCTGCATACAGCTGCGATAACAGTTCATCGGCGGCAGTGCCGCTTATTTGCGGAATTTCCAGTCCGCTGTTCGACAGAACATCCGTAAGCATCACCGCAGGTCCGCCTGCATGTGTTATTATAGCAATGTTTTTCCCTTTAACATCCGGATGCATAAACACGGCGCAAACAGTTGCAAGTTCTTCCCGATTGTAACAGCGCACAATTCCTGCCTTGCGAAACAAAGCATCAACAGCAACATCCGATGTAGCCAAAGCTCCCGTATGCGACGATGCCGCGCGGCTTCCCGCTTTTGAATTTCCCGATTTTATTGCTGCAATTTTACAGCCCTTGCGTACAAGAGATGAAGCGTGTTTCAACAGCTTATGCGGATTTCCGACTTTTTCCATATAAATCATTTTCACGCGTGAACTTTTGTCGGTAAATGTTTCGTCCCAATATTCCAGCACATCTTCGATACCTATTTGAGCCGAATTTCCGACAGCCCACACGCTGTTGAACGACAATCCGTTTGAAATTCCGTATTCTTTTATAAATACGGCTGTGGCTCCCGAACCTGTAACAAAATCTACTCCATGAGGGTTTAAAACGGGAATAGGCGTATCAAAAGCTCCCGTGTAATTTATATTCAAAAATCCTGTACAGTTAGGTCCTATAAGACTTCCGCCTACTGCGCTTATGGTTTTAACAATATTGTTTTCCAATTCTGCGCCTTCTTCGTTTTCTTCGGAAAATCCGGCAGAAATGATAATAAATCCTCGCGTATTTTTTTTACGAACAAGCGTATCAACCGCCTCAACGCAGTATTTTGCGGCTATTGCCAGTATTGCACAGTCTGTTTCGGGCAGATCTTCAACTTTTTCGAAGCATTTAATTTTCTGTATTTCCTTTTCTTTCGGATTTACAGGATAAATATTTCCCTTAAAATTGCTTTCGAGCAGATTTTTAAGCAATTTCCCCCCCGGTTTGTGTATATCGCTCGATGCCCCGATAATGGCAATACTTTGCGGATTTAAAAGTTTTTGATGTATCATGTTTTACTTAAATTATTATTTACTTGGTTTATAATTATCAATTTTTAAATTCTACAATTCCCCAGCGTTCCGGGATATGCATATTTATCTGTTTTTGAGGCGACCAGACCCAAAAATCCGACCTCAATGATTTTCCGTTTTTATCGGTTTTTTTAATGTATTTTCCATCGATAATATCAAAATTCCACTGCACGCGCAAAAGATTCATCTTCCATTTTGCTCCGATACAAGGACGTTTTCCATCCAAATATTCATCAAATGCGGAAAACGGAATGGCAAGTTCAACTGTCCAAAAACTGTCAACATCTGTTGCATCATTTAAGGTTCCATTCAAAAATATTGCCTTTTCCAAATTCTCGATATTCCAGTTACTGTTAAAATTTCCACCTTTGCTGTAAGGCTTATTCATCTTCAAATCCCATGTTGCGCCTGTTGCGTTTATCTCAAATTCGTAATAATTACAGGCATCTCCGTCAGGATCAATAAATAACTCAAACGCATTGTCAAGATAAATTTGCTGTTCATTTTCGGTAATGGCTGCACAAATATGCGGCTCTTCAAATTTAACTGCAATGTACAAAAAATCATTATTCCACAACATTTTTACCTGTGTTTTGTATTCAGGAAATCCGCCACCGCGAATATCTTCAAAGTCGTTAATCCATTCGGTTTGTTGCCATGCGGGGTCATCAAAATGTCCATCTACAACAATTTTTTCGGAAATTTTATAACAAGCAGTATATTTTACATTGTCAACATTTTGTGCATCTGAAAACATAAGTGTGAAAATAAATGTTAAAAATATTATAAATAGTTGTTTCATTTTATGTTTTTTATTTATCTTTGCAAAGATAATTATATTTACATAAAATAAAAACACATCGATATGAAAAATATTATTTTAATAACAACAATACTGTTGTTTGTTACGTGTAACTTTTGTGTTGCACAGGAAAAAATTCAAGTAGAAAACGTAAATGTTCTTTCTAATGAAAATGTTGAAGAATTGTTGCCTCGCAATGCTGTATATATCTTTCCCGATTTTATGGATGGAAAAGTATTTTTCAAAAATGGAACCATAACTTCAGCGAAACTCAATTACAATACGCTTTCCGAAGAAATGCAATTCACTGATGAAAAAGGAAATATTTTGGCAATCGCTAATCCACAAGATATTGATTATGTCATCATTGACAAAAAAGTATTTTATTATGTATCAGATAAAAAATTTGGTGAACTTGTAATCACTAATGACGAAGTAAAATTTTTAGTAAAACGGAAAACAACACTGGTAGATTTACAGGCTAAAGGTGCTTATGGTCAGGTAAATACAACTTCTGCAGTAACATCTGTTGTTCCTACACGTCAATATGATATAGGAATATTGCGTGATTTAATATTTAATATTATCGATGAATTTTTACTTGAGCAAAATGGAAAATTCACTAAAATAAGTAATGCAAAATCATTTATAAAAGCCTTTCCAAAATACAAAGAAGAAATAAACAAATATGTTGAAACCAATAACCCGAATTTCAAAAACGAGCAGGATTTGAAAAAACTGACAAATTATTGCATTCAACTAAGTTTGGTAAAATAATAAAATAAACTGTTTATAACAAATAAAAATTAAAAAAATGAGTACAACTTGGATTATTGTAATTATTGCAGCGATTGTGATTCTATTCATAATTTCGCTCTACAACCGTTTGGTGCGTTATCGCAACAATCGCGAAAACGCTTTTGCCGACATAGATGTTCAACTGAAACAGCGTCATGATCTTATACCTCAACTTGTTGAAACGGTAAAAGGTTATGCAAAACACGAAAGCGAAACTTTTATGAAAGTTACGCAAGCTCGCACTGCCGCTATGGGCGCTCAAACCATCGATCAAAAAATAGATGCCGAAAATCAGCTTACGGCAGCATTGAGCGGTTTGAAAATACAGTTGGAAGCATATCCCGAACTGAAAGCAAATACAAACTTTTTGCAGTTGCAGGAAGAAATGTCGGATATTGAAAATAAACTTGCCGCAGTACGCAGATATTTCAATTCGGCAACAAAAGAATACAACAATGCAGTTGAAACTTTTCCTGCAAATATTATCGCAGGAATGTTCGGTTTCAAACGCGAGAAAATGTTTGACGTAGGCGAACAGGAACGAAGCAGGCTTGACGAACCTCCAAAAATAAGTTTTTAAGAAATCAAACAGTAACTGTAACTTTATATCTGCATGAAATACGTAGGAATACAAACACAAAAAAGGGTAAATAATTTCAAATCAACACTGTTGCTGATACTCTTTCCGTGTATAATACTTTTTCTTGTTTGGCTTTTCTTTTACATACTTTACGGACAAATATCCACTAATTCAACTTATGACGGCGTAAGCGCTGCAAATCAAATGTTTGTCGAATATTTGCCATGTGTTATCGGAGTCTGTTTGATTTGGTTTTTGATTGCATATTTTGCAAATACAACAATAATAAAAATGTCTACAGGATCTCATCCGCTCGAACGCAGAGATAACAAACGCATTTATAACCTTGTTGAAAATCTTTGTATTGCAAATAATATGAGTATGCCGAAAATTAATGTCATAGAGGATGATTCGCTTAATGCATTTGCAAGCGGAATAAATAAAAGAACATTCACTGTAACGCTTTCGCGAGGAATAATTAATAAACTTGATGATCAAGAGCTTGAAGGCGTGATTGCTCATGAGCTTACTCATATTCGCAATCGTGATGTAAAATTGCTGATTGTTTCAATAGTTTTTGTCGGGATATTTTCGTTTCTTACGCAAATGCTTCTTCGCACCTTGCTTTACGGAAATCGCCGAAGCAGCAGTAACAATAAAGGCGGCGGCGCTTTAGTTATTGTTATTGCTCTTGTTCTTGCGGTAGTCGGTTATTTGATAACGATATTGATGCGATTTGCGATATCGCGAAAACGCGAGTATATGGCAGATGCAGGCGGCGCAGAGATGACTAAAAATCCTTTGGCATTAGCGTCGGCGTTACGCAAAATTTCAACCGACTCGCGAATTGAAGCAGTAACACAAAAAGATGTTGCTCAACTGTTTATCGACAATCCTCTAAAAAAGGGAATTGCAGGCTTGTTTTCAACGCATCCGCCAATTGAAAAAAGAATAAAACTTCTGGAACAGTTTTAACTTTAAATAATAAGCCTTCAGCAAACAGTCTCAAATAAATTAAGATCGTTTCAATATTGAATTGAGATTTTTATAAAATTCCCATAGAACAACGCCAACGCTTACAGATATGTTTAGCGAATGTTTTGTGCCGGATTGAGGAATTTCGATGCACAAATCGCTTGTATCGACAATCGACTGCGAAACGCCACGAACTTCGTTGCCAAAAACAAAAGCGTAACGTTCATTTTTGTCCGGCGAAAAATGATTGAGCATAACGCTGTTTTCCGCTTGTTCTATCGAAACGATTTTATATTCGTTTTGTTTAAGAAAATTTATTGCATCAATGGTATTTGCAAAATATTGCCAATCAACAGAATCTTCGGCGCCAAGAGCAGACTTGTGAATTTCGGCATTTGGCGGCGTTGACGAAATTCCGCACAAAAAGATGCTTTCTATTCTGAAAGCATCGCCGGTACGAAAAGCCGCACCGATATTATGCTGACTGCGAACATTATCAAGTACTACAATTACCGGCAGTTTCGGCGACAGTTTAAATTCTTCTATCGACAGTCTGTTCAGTTCGCTGTTTTGCAATTTTCGCCTCATAAAATTCTTAATTTCTTTCAAATATCAATCGTTCGCCTTTTGTATTTTCATAAATTTCTCCGTTGCAGTAAACTAAATTCCCGTTTACAAACGTGTGCGTTATTTTCGAGTTAAATGTAATGTTTTCAAAAGGAGTCCATGCGCATTTATATAAAATATTCGATTTATCGACTTTCCATTCTGCGTTTGGATTTATGAGAATCAGGTCGGCTTTGTACCCTTCGCGTATAAATCCGCGATTTTTAATTGAGAAAATTCGTGCAGGATTATGGCACATGCATTCTACTACGGTTTCAACTGTCAATATTTTTTTGCGCACAAGTTCAAGCATTATGTTCAACGAATGTTGCACTGAAGGCAATCCTGATGGACAATTCAAATAATTGTTGCTTTTTTCGCTGAGCAAGTGCGGAGCGTGGTCGGTTGCAACAGTATCAATAATTCCATGTGCTATTGCATGTCGAAGTGCATCTCTGTCGGCTTGCGTTTTTATCGACGGATTGCATTTTATAAATCCTTTCATGCTTTGATAATCGCTGTTGCTGAACCATAAATAATGCGGACACGTTTCCGAAGATATGCGTTTGTTGTCGATGCAGGTGAGCAATTCTGCTTCTTTCGCTGTTGATACATGCAGAATGTGTAATCGTGAATTATGTTTGTATGCAAGTGCGACAGCATGTTCGGTTGATGTTACGCATGCTTCGCGAGTTCGTATTTTATCATGATACTCAAAAGGAATATCGCTGCCAAACATGGTTTTAAAATATTCTGTATTGTTTTTGATAATGTGATCGTTTTCGCAATGTACTGCAATCAATGCCGGCGACTGTTCAAAAATTTTTTCCATATTTTTTTCATCATCTGCAAGCATGTCTCCCGTAGAAGAACCCATGAATATCTTAACGCCGCAGATATTTTCGGTATTGATTTTTATGATTTCATCCAAGTTGTAATTTGTCGCTCCAAGATAAAACGAATAGTTTATCAACGATTTTTCTTTTGCCGTTTCATATTTTTTTTCGAGTTCATCTATTGTTGTTGCAGCGGGAACCGTATTCGGCATGTCCATAAACGAAGTAACGCCACCGGCGGCGGCAGCAACAGTTTCGGAATGTATGTCGGCTTTATCTGTCAATCCGGGTTCGCGAAAATGCACATGCCCATCAATTACTCCGGGAATTAAAATCAAATCCGAAGCATCAATAATTGTATCAACGCCGATATTTTTTACCGGTATATAATCTTTGAAAATGGATTTTATAATGCCGTCAACAATTAAAAGACTTCCTCTAAATGACAATCTTTCGTTTACTATTGTTGCATCTTTTATAACTATCTTCATTTTAATTATGAAATACCTTATCGAAGAAAACTTACTCTTTTTTATGCTGTTTTTTTATATTTCTGAATTTGAGTTTCAGTACGCCCCACATTGCTTCGCCAAAAATGGAGCTGCTCATTTTGGATGTTCCCAGCTTCCTGTCGATAAAAATTATGGGAACTTCTTCGCTTTTGAAGCCGAGTTTATGCCCCGTATATTTCATTTCAATTTGAAATCCGTAACCTTTCATGCGAATCCTGTCGAAATTGATTGCGCTCAAAACGCTTCGCCTGTAACATACAAATCCTGCCGTACTGTCTTTTATTTTCATTCGTGTAATAATCCGTACGTATTTTGAAGCAGAATACGACATCAGTAATCGGCTAAAGGGCCAGTCTACAACATTCATTCCTGTAAGGTATCGCGAGCCTATGGCAATATCCGCGCCGTTTTTGCAGGCATTATACAGTTTGATAAGATCGTCGGGATTGTGCGAAAAGTCCGCATCCATTTCAAAAATATAATCGGCGCTGTTTTTCAAGCACCAGTCGAAACCTGTTGTATATGCAGTGCCTAAGCCGAGTTTTCCGCTACGCTCTATAATATTAAGCCTGTCTGTAAATTCGTTTTGTAATTGCTTTACGATGTTTGCCGTGCCATCGGGCGAGCCGTCATCTACAATCAAAATATTAAAATCGCCATCGAGTGAAAAAACTTTACGGATAATCGCTTCAATGTTTTCCTTTTCGTTATAAGTGGGAATTATTACAATTTTCTTGTCTTCCATAGAATTTATTTTTAATATATTACAAATGTACACGAAATTTTTGAATTATGCACCGAAATAAAAATGTTTTTGTAAAGGCATAACAACCAAAACGTATGGTTAGTATATAAAACTGCAAAATTTTTTCTCAAATATTTTAGAATAACAGAATAATTAGTATTTTTGTGGTGATTTTTTGGAAAAAAGAGCGTTTTGAGCTTTATTCTTTCTTACTGAAAATTTGGCGATTATTAAGTGAGAGAAAGATTAGGTTAGAATGTTCACGACAATGGCGTGGACTTTTAAATTATTCTGTTCTCACAAGTTACGCCAAATACTTCGGTAAGCGGGATACTTTTAAGTACCACGCTTTTTTTATTTACCAAACAGATATAAAATTTATGATATGGAAGACGACATAAATATCAGATTTGAAGAAATGACATTCATACCGCAAAAAACTGCTGTAAATGTGGAAATGAAAGAAAAAGAATATTCTTCACTGTATGCGGAATTAAAAGATAAATGCAATCCCGATAACTTTTTGCATCCGAATCCATATAATAAAGAAAAAGCGTACATTGCCAATGATATATGTTTAAAACTTGCAAATGCAAAGGATAACGAGGAATTGCAAAAACACTTGCGGCACAGAGCAATTGTTGAACTTGAAATACATTTTAACTCTCATGCGTTAAGAGATAAACTTAAAATTTATGCAAATCCTTCGGAATATAAATTTACCGAAAAATTCCGTTCGGCGAATGAACTTTATACAAACATACTCGAAAACGGAGAAGATGTTGAGGCTTTGGAAAAAATACAACTCGTAATAGAAAGCGTATTGCTTGACAAAACAATATCTGAAATAGAAATAGAAACAGAAATAGAAAGGGAAAAGAAAAGACAGTGGCGGCAGATTGAAAATATGAAACAAGAAAATAGGAAAAACATTGCTTTGGCTTTCTGTATTATTGGAGGCATTCTCATCATTATCGTTATAGTATCAATGTATGGATAGAATAAGCCACTTCTAGAATTTTAACAAGATAGATAATAAATATAATTAGTTTAATCAATATAATGTCTAATAGGAAATAAATAAAAATATATGTGGAATAGAATAGCAGAGTGGTTTAGAGACAGGTCGGAGCGCACGCAGCTGTTACGAAGTTTTAACAGCGCCGCACGTGAAGCATTTGTTGCAGGAATTGCGCCGACTTTATTGAGAGCAAAAGTTTCTAAAGGTTGCAGCGGTTATCGGCATCAATTTTCGGACTGGCTGAAATCAGGTTTCCGCATACAGGCATTTACGGGATGCCGTCTTACAAAATTTGAAATTGTAATCATCGGCGAAACAGTATTGAACGATGATGTACTGGTGCGCCGACTGGTAGTTCTTGGTTTTGATACGCTTGAAATACACGGAGATGTAGGTGATTATGGTTGCCGCTGGCAACTTAAGGATTATATGCAGTTAAATTAAATATAAAATATATAAACATTTTGAAATATGAACGATACAGCAACAAACGTTATAAACGGCATTACAGATACATTTGATATTTGGATGCTGATTGCGCTTGCCGAACTGGTATTTATTATTTTTCTTTTTATTACTGTCCGGTAAAAAACGGGATAGGCAAAAAAGCAATGCTCAACTGCTGTAAAATTGCGGTTGAGTAGTGTTTTTTTAATGTACAAGCCCCCTCTAATCAAAAAGTGTCGGTT
>JAIRZQ010000037.1 GCA_031267135.1 Prevotellaceae bacterium | reverse complement strand
ACACTTGACTATTACATGTTCCTGCTCACGCTTGGCATTCCCTACGAGGGATTTGTGACGGATGAAGACGGCACAGTGTACCGCTCACTCTGCGAGCCGGTGGTGGTGCCGCCCGAAAGCCTTCATGTTTACAATCCGCCGGGAGTTAATTACGACTGGAATACCTTTACGCTGTTCACAAAAAGCACTCTGTATTATTTCCCTCAGGACAACATTCCTGATGCGGACGACATTGCCCGCAAAATCACTAACCGCGCAGTGCGGGTTAATCCCGACGGAACAACTGCGGTAGATTTCGGCAGGGGCGATACAATGGTTGTGCCGACCGCTGGCAGCGAAATAAGGGTAAGCGTAACCGGCTCTTCGGGTTCCCTTGCCTCTCCCACAGTTCATATACTGGCTAAGGACAATTCAAGCGGAAAGGCTAAGGAAACGACGATGACGCTTGGCGCCGCCGAAGCCGTTTACGGAATCGACTGCCGGAGCATGACGGATGTGAAAAACCTCCCTGATGTTCATCTTTCCTCATCCGAAATGGGAACATCAGGCGGAAATTCCGCTAACAAGAATGAAATGTTGGACGTTGTAAACAGTATAACAGGTGCCGGTGGAACTGTTGCAGGATTTTCAAACGAAATCTTTTTCAGTAAAACATTTGGAACCTGGATGGGTAAGAATTTTAGATTTTATTCGATGGACTGGGGAGGAAACCAATATACAGGCGGGAAATATAAATTTGCAGGAAAATGGGGTACAGGTTTTAAATTTGGTAGTTGGATTTTCTCTGGAGGAAGTGCTGGAATTTCATTTTGGCAAATGCTAAATTCTACTACTCGGTCGGAAGCAATAATAAATGGGATGGATGGCACTATGAGCATAGTTGGCATGTTTGGAACATACGGATTTGCTGCTTCTATATATTATTTTTATTTTGCAAAACCATGTTATCCTTTAATGTGGCAATCAATGCAAGACGATGCTGTTAGACGTGCAGATGCTGCGCAAAGAGGCAGTTGGGGAGAATTAACAGTGAGAGCGGGCAGAAAATAACATATTTATTAAGTAATGAAAATGCTTATTATGATGAAATTTTTTGAATATTGTTTTTATAGGATTGCAAATTCTAAATTGTACAAAAAATTAGATAAAAAAGAACCATATATTTGGGCGTGCGGTTGGATAACATTGTCTCAATCTTGTAATATTATGACGATTATTACTCTATATTATATTATAAACAATACAAAATATGATTTTAAATCTGTTTGGATTACAACTTTTATTGTTGTTTGTTGTATAAATATCTTACTTTTAACGAGAAAAAAATATGAAAAGTTGCAAATATATTATAAAGATGAAAAACATAAAACAATAAAAGGATGGGGAGTATTCTTGTATGTAATATTATCATTATTGTTGTTTGGTTATGTTATGATAAAACTTTTTTGGGTGCCTAAAATAAATGATTTACCGATATGATGAAGCTTTTTGATTACTGTTTTTATAGAATACATTCTGTATATATTCATAAAAAAATTGATAAACACCCACGTATTTATGCTTGCGGATGGACATCATTCAGTCAGTTATGTAACATGTTGAGTGTTGTTCTATTATTTTGTTTTGTATTTAATTTGAAATATGATTTTAAAATAATAATTTTGACTTTAACTATTGGAATTTATGTAACTAATTATTTTTTCCTATTAACAGAAAAAAAATATAAAGAATTGACAAAAAAATATAAGGAAGAAAAAAATAAAAAATTAAAAGGTTGGCTGGTATTTTTATATATTTTTGGTTCTCTTTTATTGTATAATATTTCTTTGTTTGTTTTTAAAATAAAATAGTTGTAATGAAATTTTTTGAATATTGTTTTTATAATATACATAAATCAGTTATTTTTATTTTCGCTTTATCTTTTGTACGTACAGTTTATATAAATTTAATACAGATAAATTGATTGAAAAAAGGATCTGGTATTATCAAAAGTATAACATAATAAAACATGAATGAAGATGTAAAAATAAAATATAAAATCAAAAATGATGAGATAATATACTGGATTATGTTTTTTGTTATTGTTTCGGTATATGCGTTATTATCATTCTTGGTTAACAAAGAGTATTCTGTTATATACCTTATCATTATGGAATTTATAGTGCTTGTTGTTTTCCTGTTTTATTTTTTTATAAATATCTTTCGATGTAAAAATTTTTATCGACTTTGTAATGAAATGAAAAAAAACGGAATTGAAATAAATATGAATAACTGTTTTATCAAAATAAAAAGAAAAGATTATCGCGTTAAACCTGTAATGCAATCAATAGAAGTCAATGCAAAAACTCATTTTCGTTCAATAGAAGCGTATTCCGTACAAACAAAAGATTTGTTTATGCTTTTCTTTCAACTGCCTGATTTTGGGCTGTTTCGTCGCTACATACGACCTGTGATATTTAAGAAAAATAATATAATGATTCCAAGTTTTATGAAGAATATTTATTTAATAGAAAATTACGAAAAGAAAGAAATAGAAAATGATATTTGCATTAAATTAAATATGAAATTAAATGATATTGAATATTTGGTTTTACCTGTAAGTTCGGACATATAATACAGTTAAGGCAAAGATTCTAATATTTTAACAAGACAAATAAGATTATTTAAAATATAAACACAATAATTAGGAATAAAAATTTATGAACGGACGAGTAATATTAAAGCTTCGCAAGCCGGTGAAAGACAATCCTCAACATCTTTATTTTGAGAATTATCAGGCTCTTTATTACGATTATTCTCTTCAAAAAACAGTCAATCAGTCGGGCGAGGTAAGGAGTAACACACAGGCGGGAAATATACGCATTGCCCTGCCAATGCTGCCGACAGACGAACTGTTGAGCTGGATATTCGACAGCACAAAAAAGTGGAACGGCGAGATTACGCTTGATGATATGGAAGAGGAATCCATAGAAAAAGTGTATTTCGAGGAAGGACGCTGTGTCGGATTTCGGTTGCATTACGAGCCGGCGGGTTCGGAGAGCGGCATTGTTTTACTGTTGACTGTCAATGTACAGCGTATGATAATCGGAAATGTGGAATATGAAAATCCATGGTAAAATTGAAAGCAAATGGGATTTTTTGACAAAATACGTAAAGGCAAATTATTTTTCGGCAGGAAAACGCCTTCTGTTGTAGCCAAGTTTTTCTTTCGCGGGCAAACTTATATCCTTGAAGAATTTGACATTGATTTCAATCAGGCGACGAACGAAAAAAATCATCCCTGCGATGAAATGTGCGGCGGCATTATAACTGTAACCATCAGTGAACCGCCGAGCGAACAGTTAACCGAATGGATGATAAATTCGTATGAAAAGCGGGATGGCGAATTACACTTTTTCCGCAATGACGGTAAAATACGCGAAGGCGCTATAATGTATATATTTTTTCGGGACGCTTACTGCACCGCCTGTCATAAAACCGCACATCCGCAAGGCGCAGGACTGCTGACTACTCTGGTTATCATGCCTCGATGGGTAAGAATAGGCAACGAAGAATTTGAGAATAAATGGAAATCTTAAAAAAACGAATTTTATGAACATGAAAGAATACAACGTACAGGAATTTTATCTCCACCTTAAACTCGGCATATGGCAGAGCGGACAGGTAGCCGGCTGGGGACATGTGGAAACGGCAAAGGTTCGTTCCGACCTGATGACCGACAAAGGCTTTTTTATTCATAAGGCATTGAATACGTATTTTCATTCGCCACTGATAAAAAAACACTTGTCTTCCGGTTTGTTCCTTTTGGATTTGTATTGCCAAAATAAAAGAAATGATACCAGGGAATATGTTCATATTGCAGTAATTGCCGTTTGCCGCGCAACAGCAGATTATATCAAATCTGTTGAATGCCTGCGGATAACGAATAAATCGGATACCTGCAAATTCATGCAATTGATTCAATATCCTGCAAGTGTTAAAACGTCAGGCTCTTATCCAAAATGGAATATCACGCGGGCAAGCGGACATATCAATCAGGGTATCCCTGTTTACACCAGAAAACGTTAGAAGCCATGAAACAGATATTTTACAGGTTACCCATCAATTTCGATTCCGTTTTCGACGAAACGGCTCCCGGCATGCCTGTATGCAGCGAGTTGGAATCGATAGACCAGTATATTGAAATGATTATTACAACCTGCCCCGGCGAACACAAGTTCAATAAAAACTTCGGTTGCGGCATTTGGGACATGGATTTCGAACTGGTAGTATCTCGCAAACAGTGGGAAGAGGATTTTACAGCCCGAATCCTTAAAGCCGTTCAAAGTTTTGAACGCAGGCTGAAAGATGTAACAGTCGCTATCCGTGTGATGGAAGCCGCCAAAGAAGATTTGGCAATGAAAACGACTGCCATCAAAAAGAAAGTTCATGTTTTCGTCAATGGTAAATTAGTATCATCTAACGAATCGTGCGGTTTTAATTATATTTTGTATTTAGGACCTTTAACCACCGAATAATTATCATTATGGCAATACATTCCAATCCATATAAAAACAAACAAAGCATTAGTGAAAGGATGCGCAGATTTGCCGTTCAATATTTCGGCATCAGCCGTGTCGAGTTGCTTGATCCGGTGGTTAACCTGCTGCTTGAAGCGCTTGCGGAAGAAGTAAATAAAGCGGCAGCATCGCTCGAAGCCTCCGAAAAGCGCATTAGCGACAAACTGTCGAGTCTGCTGGCATCAGGCATGGACGCTATCGCTCAGCCTGCGCATGCCATCATTCACTCCGCTGCTGCCGAAAGCGTTGTGGAATTAACCGCGCAGACAGAATTTCGCTGTAATTACAATTCTAAAACCTTTGATTTTTATCCGGCAGTAAATGCATGCCTGTATAAGGGCGATGTGCGGTATTTCATTCACAATGAATATATGTATGCCGTCAATGCCGATCAGACACATACATTACTGACCCGCAGCGGCAAAAAAGACCCTGCCCGCAATTCTGTTTTCTGGATTGGAATAGAACTGGATGACGCCGTTGAAAACTTGACAAACATATCGTTTTATATTGATTTTCAAGGTATTTACAATAAAGAAAAATATTTGAATTTATTAACCCATTCACGATGGTATGTTCATGATGTGGAATTGTCGCCTGTTCAGGGAATTTATTCGGTTGACGAAAAGCATGACAATGATACTCTGGCATTTTTTTCGCCTTATGATGTTTCCCGTAAAATAAATAAACGGGTAAAAGAAATATATAATCCGCATTTTTTAAGTGTAAACAGCGATATTCCGGTACATAACAAAGAAATCTTTCCCGCCGGGTTGAAATCTGTTTTCAGTGAACAGGTCAGCAGCCGAATAGACCGTCCTCTGCTGTGGATTAAAGTGCATTGTCCTTCCGAGTTTTCCACTGAAATTATGAATGCCATGAAAATCAGCATCAATGCTTTTCCGGCAGTAAATAAAAAACTGATAAAAAAAACAGTTTCAGTCCATCGCAGGATGCCTGTCATTCCTTTGGATACAGGAAGTAACGAATCGTTCATTTCCATTGCATCGCTGTCGGATTCACATGGAAGGCAGTATTACGATATACCGGTAAATGACACTGAAAATACGCGTTATGGCATTTACAGCCTTTCGCGTGGCGGATGTGAAACGTTCAGCAGGCGTGAAGCATTAGAATTTCTTTCGCTGATGACAGATGAAATCAGCGGCGAAGTATCATTTTTCTTCAAAAACCAAAACGATGTCAATTCGGGTTTAAGAAAAATCAGCGGGGAAGCCAATATGCTGGTAAGGGATTTGGACAAAATCATGTCGGGCATCAAAGAACGCATGGAAGTAAAAAACTACCTTTTGCCTGATATGGAAATCGATGAAGAAATCTATTTTTTATTATACTGGACGACCTCGGGAGCAGAAGCCAACGGCATTCCGCCCGGAACGCTTATGCGCGTTTCGTCCGAACCATCTTTGCAGCCGGCTTCCATTCGGACACTTTCTACGGTTCGGGGAGGAAAACATGCGCCGCAATCAATTGAAAAGGAACATGCGCATAAAAAAGCCCTGTCGGAGCATACGTTGCTAATTACCGGCGAAGATATTGTCAGGTTTTGCAATGACAGGTTCAAGGATGTCGTAAGTGATGTTCGTGTGAAAAAAGGCGTCATGCAAAGCGGTGATCCCCGCACGGGCTTTATCCGTACAACAGATGTGTACATGACGCTGCGCAAGGAAATGAAAAAATATGTGCAGGATGGAAGCGGTTTTGAACAAATCCTGAAAGCCAATTCGCCCGAAACATACAGGTACAGGGTGTTTATTAATTAATAATTGACAATTAACAATTCAATGATTTAAATATTTGGAATTTAAAACAGATAAATGAAAATTAATAATAATAAAAATTAAAAAAGATATGGAAACATTTTTTGGAAAAGTCGCATTGATGTATTTGGTGATGCCCGTAATGTGTATATTGTTGGGTTTCTTAATGTATTTTGTAGCCAAAAAAAACAAGCTATTAAGCAATAAAAAACTGATTTTGTATTTTCTTCTGGCATGTGTTCTTTTAGCCGTTCCCGCCCTGCTGGGTTTTACGGATTATACTTTTATGCCTTACGGCTACATGATATTATCGGTCATTTACCTGCTGCTGGGCTACCTGAATTTAATATTGACAGGCAGGTTTATCAAGGATATTAAAGACAAGCCTTACGGAGTGGAACTTTTTTTACAGTTTACGGTTATGGTTATCGGGGCTGTGCTGTTTTCGTTGGTTTTCAATTTATGCAACGAGTTGCAGTACGGACCGTGGGCGTCAACCTGCATACTGCCGTTCATTTTACCTTCGCTGTTTCGTAAAGCGTACCGCAGTTACATCAGGATTCCCGTAGAAATTTACAGTGTATGGACATATCAGGATGAAAAAAACGAAATAGACATTGAAGATTTCGACAGTTCGGCAATCATTGTTGTCGAGTTGGAAATTTTTAAACAGGTAGAAGACGTCAAACATTTAAATATCAAGGCTAAAGCATCGGAAAACGCTCCATTTGGCGTATGGTTCAAGATGTTTATTCATCATTACAATACCAAATCGCCCGATTATATGATTGCTGCTTCCGATGAAGCAAATTCATACGGATGGATGTTTTATGTCAATACGTTAGGATTTTGGAAACGCTCCATAGATCCTGCCCTGTCTTTTGCCGAAAACAGGATAAAAGACAAAAAAGTGATTACTGCAAAGCGCGTTCGGCGAACGGATAATTAATAATTAACAATTTAATGATTTACTATTTAAATATTAATGATAAAAGCATCGGCGTTGGAGTTCTGAACTCGGAAATCGGAGTTAAAAACATCGACTTTGGAGGTTTGAACAGAATGAGTTTAGTTCAGAATAGAATGTATTTAGTTCAAAACAGAATGAGTTTAGTTCTGAACAAAACAAGTTCGTCTTTTAGCAGAACGATTGGCTTTTTTAACAGAACGCTTTACTCTTTTAGAATACCGAGTTCGTCTTTAAGCAGAACGAGTTTGATTGGGAACACAATGAATTTATTTCAAAAATAAACAAATACGAAAAATAAACAAATTATAAACACATAAAACAGAAAGAATATGGCAACAGAAAATTTATTGGATGAACAGTTTCAGGTGCAAGCCTGTATTTTCATCGAGCAGGACATGGTTGATTATGTATCCTTTACCCTTGATCAGGCATTCGGACAGCATCACCACTTCACAGTAGTCATGGATTATGACGCAATGAATAAAAACTTTTTGAGCAGTCCGCTGTCTCAAATAAAATTAATAGGCAAAGCCCTTACCATTGAGATTAAACAGAACGTACAGGGCGATTCTTATCAGTTTAAGGGACTTGTTACGCACACCGCCAACGAGGGAAGCGAAGGCAAACACGGGCGTTTGATTATAGAAGGATACAGCCCTACAATTCTTCTTGAACGCGGCAAGCGCTGGGATGTATTCGACAATATGGGATTGCGCGAGGTAGTTGAAGAAGTTGCCGACGGAGAGCGCAGCCATCCCAAACACCTGGATTTGATTGTTGATCCGGAGTATCAAACGCCTGTAACTTTCCTTATGCAGTATAACGAGAGCGACTGGGAATTTCTGCAGCGGCTGTCGGCAATTACGGGCGAGCGCCTGTACTACACGGGTTTGGAACTGATATTCGGGCGTCAGCCAAAAGAATTTCCACTGCGCGAAGCGATGTACGACAGGGAAATCACAGGCATTCGCTTCCACACCCGGTATTTGCCCAATATGTTTACGCGCTATCAGTATTTATCGGAACTGAACGACACGCTCGACCAGGAATCGCCGAAAAACATTGAAAACGCAAACGAGCATATAGATGAAGTTTACAGGCGCAGCGAAATTTTCACAAACAACCGTCCGGTACGCACGCCGCTTAACATTCCCGTTGACGACCGCGGGGCGCTGAACCAGATAGTGATGCAGGAGCGGGTTGCAACGGCGGCTCAAACGGTTTACATTTCGGGCGAAACCAAAAGCAGCCGCCTTCGCATAGGCAGGATAGTAACCATCAAGCTGCCCAAAGGCATGTCGGAATTTGAAGATTTGGGAACATACCGCATAGTTAAAGTTCACCATGAAATAGACGAAAAGGGCTGCTACAAAGGCAGGTTTGAAGCGGTAGCGGCAAGCCTGAAACATACGCCCGCGCCCGAATTGAAAGTTCCTGCGGCAGGACATGTAAGCGCAGTTGTTGTAAGCAACAATGACCCGAAAGGGATGGGGCGCGTTTGGGTAGATTTTCCGTTTGCCCGCGAGCGGCGCAACGAGGTATGGCTTCGCGTAATGACGCCAGATGCCGGTTCGAGCGACGAAGTAGCGAAGAATCGCGGCATGGTGTTTATTCCCGAAAAAGGCGATCAGGTAATGGTAGGCTTTGAATTTGGCGACCCCAACCGTCCCTACGTCATGGGAAGCCTGTTTCACGGCAAAAACGCCGCCGGCGGAGGTCAGGACAATAATATCAGAAGCATCATCACCAAAAGCGGGCATACCATTGAATTTGACGATTCGGATGGTTCTCTGGGAATTACTATTAAAGACAAAAACGGTAACATCATTCGTCTGGATACTCAGGGAAAGTCCATTGAAATTTCCGCGCCCGAATCCATTCGGCTGAGTGCGAATGATATCAGCATATCCGCACAGTCAAATGTGGAAATACATGCAGGCGATACAATGGAAGCCTTTGCCGAGAAAAATATAGACATCCGGTCATCAGGAGAACTTAGCATATCGGCAACCGAAAATATCGCCATCGATGCGCAAAAGGAAATTACTGTAACTGCAGAAGAAGAGATAAAAGAATCGGGCAAAAAAATCACTTTTGAAGCAACGGATGACGAAATGAATTTGGGCGCTCAGGGAAAAATTGTACTTAACAGCGGAGACAGAATAGATTTAGTTCAATCGTAGCCATGAAATACAATTATTTACAAACGTCATATAAAATGGAATCTGTTTACACAAAAGGAAACACGAGTTCTTCCTTTCAGTGTAAAGGCATATTTCGGGCTGCTCGCGAAGATGAAAACCTGTATTCGTTCACTTTCGAGAAGAAAGGACAGGTTTTGATAAACGGACAGGCTCCGCAGCAGATTATGGACAGAATAATGTTGAAAATGGGAAAATCTCTGTATCCTGTGCAATTGATTGTTTCGGATAATGGGGAATTGCTGTCGGTTGAGAATTTTGCGATTATATCCGAAAGGTGGAATCGCGAGGCTCAGGCGCAATTATCAGAACAGCAAAACAGCCCTGTGGTAGCAAGGTATATCGCTAATTCTCGAAAAAATATAGAAAACGCGGAAGCATTAAAACAGTCGCTGATGCGCGACAGTTTGATAAAACTGCTCTTTTGCGGTTTGTTTTCCGACAGGCAGGACTATTGTTTTGTTTTTGAAAATTTTCCTGAAAGAGAACAGAAACAAAGCTTTATTTGCAATAAACGAGTGATAAACGACTGTGATATTATTCTTGACAGCGCACGGTCTGCTGACGGACAGGCGCTTTGCACCATACGTTATTTACTTGGCGAGCGGCAGGAGATAAACAGAATCAGCGCCTGCATTTCGGATGCCGAAAAGCAGTGCGGCAAAACAATAGAAATTGAATTTACAAACAAAGTACAAAGTTCAAAATCGTGGATATTATTTAATGAATAAAACAATTATTATGGGAAAAAATAAAATATTTGTGGTAGAAGGCGCAACCTGTATGTGTCAGTTTGGAGCGAGTCCGGGTAAACTGTGCATAAAAAACAACAGTTTTGTATATTTGAACGGGGGAAGCGCAATGGCAACGGATGCGGAAATAGCCAATCCGTTTCAGCCGCCTGGGTTTGGATCATGCAATGCAACAGGGCAAAGCAAGCCCTGCAATCCTGCTGTTACCAAATGGACTAATGCCCACGAAGGCGTTCTTTTGCTTCGGGGAGCCAAACCGCTTACCGCCGAAAGCAAGGCGATTTGTTCGCTTGCAGGTTCGGAATGTATAACAATAAAAATGGAAGGGCAGATAGAAATAGCAGGCGCGGTGCAAGCCAAAGAGGCAGATGCCGAACATCAGGGCGATTTGGATCCTGTCGGCGAATCTCCATGCGCCGCTTTGCCCGATACATTCAGATTAAGAATTTAAAAACATACCGCTATGGCTGATAATAAACAATTTAAAATAACCGTATCTAACGAAGATGGAAAAATTCGTGTCGGGCAGGACTGTAAAATTACGGTAGAAAAAAAGCGTGAAGAAAAAGAGCAAAAAGTTACTCTTTTAATTAAATATCCAAATGGAAAAATAAGTAAACCGGAATCTGTAACAATACCGAAAAAAGACAGTCAAAAGGATGTATCCGTCTGTTCAAAAGAAGTAATATTTAAAGCGAACACGGAAGTAACCGATAACTTTTCGGGAGGAGAGGCAATAATAGGCATTTCCAATGGGAAAAAGCAACCCGGTATAGCAACCGAACTTGCCCGATTTCCTTTGTATCCTTCTTCGGGTTCTGCACGTCTGACGCAAGTGTACTGGTCATCACAGGAGGATATTAAGGATATTTCAAAAAAAGAAAGTGAAAGCGGCGAGTTCTGCAAAAACGAAGACGCCTTTTTGCATGTTAAAACACTGGGACTTTATAAGGGACAGGTTCAATTGAAACTGACATGTACCGTAAACGGAAAAGAAGAAACAATATGTGAAAACAGAAATATTCCTTTGGGCGAAAACAGCAGGGCTGTGGCTGTCTATGGCACGGAAATATTAGACTTTATTAAACGCAAGTATGAAAAAGAGTGTACTTCTAAAATTACTGCGACAGTGAGTTATGTTCCCAATGACAGCAAGAACTTATTATTATTATTACATCCTGATTTTACACAAGCGGTATTTGTTAATATGATATGCGACAAAGACGCAGGCTCGCCTAAAAGATCTGAATATACCGTTGGCAGGGTGCTTGTTGAAGCCGCAGAAGAACACAGCGATGACGAAGATACCGCAGCCAGAGACTTGATTGTAGGCTGCATTGGCAAACTTGAAGGTACAGGAAAAGCGAGTGGCAGTCTCTCTCTTTACAACATGCAATTGTACAATCTTTATTTATTCGATTTTATACGATTGGAGAAGATAAAGGAAGAAGCTGTAAAGGATTTTAAAAATAATATAGACGACCGTAAAAAAATATATGATATGTTAAAAAAAGTTGTTGTTATTGAGAATGATAATCTGGATTACAAGACTTTGGAAGGCTTGCTTAAGCAGGCGCAGGATCACCGCCGCCCGTTTTGGGAACGCGAAGTATGCCGCGATGCATGGTATGCTATTGATTACAGACTGGACAGCAACCGCTATGGAAGCGACCAGGAATGTCCTCCCGGACCTGTATATCTTATTCCTTTTGCAGGGGGAAGATTTGCTGTTTATGCCTCTCAAAAATACACTGATACTTGGGATACATTTATCTACCGTTCGGTAAATAGAAAGCATGAGTCGGCAAAAATCACGACACGCAGCGGTATTGCTTTTCATAAGTGGAGCGCCACTGATTCGCAGGGATGTATTACTTTAAATACAAGTAACAGAAATTATGAACAGGATCTTTTCAATCGCCTGTTCACGGGAAAGCAGGGCTTATATACATCAGGCTCTGTTAAAGGTGACAAAGTAACTTCTAACACAGAAAAAACCGGGAAAGACAATGACAGGGCAACGCGCCTTCGCATGTTAATAATCGAAGAGCGCGGCGTAGCCGGCGAAACTCCTGTAAACTGCGCCAAAGACTTGCCTGAAAAAGAGTGGATAGATAGAAAGAATCCTCAAAACGACTACCGCTATTACCATCACGTAAAGCCGCCAATGCAGATGCTGCTGCGTAAGGTTGAAGTGAATATTACCTATACCGAAAAAGTAAAGGATAAGGAAGGCAGGGAAGTTACTGAAACAAAAACGCGAACCTCAGCCACTCCCGAAATTACCGCAACAACCAACAGCGATGGAGGCGAAGCGAATGAGTTAAAAGCGCGTGCAGGCGATACGATTTCCGCTTCGGTAGTTAAAACCTCTTATATAGATGACGATTTTAAGGCTTTAACCAATGATGAAAAAAAACAAATACAGTGGGAATTACAAAAGAAGGGAAGTAAAAAAAGCGAGGACACAAATATAGGTACAGACTATTCGTACACAATTAAGTCTGATACAAAAGCAAATACATCGTTTATGTTGAGTGTGAAAACCCATAAACAGTCCAACTGTTTTATTTTCAATATAACAATAGAGGATGCTCCGAAAGAGCAGACAGATACAACAAAAACACAAAAAAAATGACAAAAAAAATTATAAAAAAAATGACGCCATTATTATTCTGGCTGATAGCAGCCACAGTTGCAGGTATTATTATCCTGCTTATCGAAGCTATAATTGCACTTCCCGCTTCGGCAGCGCCAGCCCGCGAACCACAGGACACTGTTAAAAAAGTATTATTACCTTGTTGGATTGACCATGTAATAATAACCCACGGCACGCACGTCATGGATAAATTTGATAAAGATGGTAATTTTGTAATAGAAGAAGACGAAATATCTGTATGGCGAACAGATGATGACAGAGTTGATGAAAACGGCAAACCTGTATTAATAGAAATAGAAGTGATTAATGATGATATCGAAGAATTTTGGG
>JAIRZQ010000161.1 GCA_031267135.1 Prevotellaceae bacterium | reverse complement strand
CATTGGTTTATTTTTTTAGCTCGATAACGCAAAATTAACCAAAAAAGGGCTGATTTCTAAAAGATAGAAATCAGCCCTGATTTTGTGCACTCAAAAAAGTTTTAGCGGACAGTAATAATAAAAAACTATTTTATTAATTTTGTCTGCAATAAGGATGCGGACGTTAAACTTAAATTTATATGAAAAATTTTTTAGTAATTGCATTATTATTTTTAGTTTTAAGTTGTTCGGAAGAATCGAATAATCAGAGTGATGTTAATATTGTTGCAAACTTAGACAATACTAATACTGTAAGTGTGAGTAAAGATGGCTATCTTGTTTTTTCATCTACGCAAGCGGTAAAAAATTATTTAAATCAAATAGAAAAAGAAAAATATGAAGCAATTGTCCCAATTGACAAAAATGGAAAGAAATTTAAATCATTGTTAGAAACTAATGATGATAATTCATCGCTATTAAAACCAATGACAATGTCAACGTATGATGGTATGGAAGAAATGACTGTTGATGAATTTCGTATATATTTAGCAGAGGAAATTGTGAAAGATCCTTTGATTTATAATATTGTTGACACGACTTTGCGTATTGGTATTGGCGATAGTTTATATAAAATCACTAAATATGGAACATTCATTGCTCCATATGAAAAAGAAGAAGTGATAGATTACATTATAAAAAATTATGATCAATTAGTTGCTTACATTCAGCCCGCGGGTAGAGAGGATGAGTATACAATAAACATGCCGGAGGCAATGCAAATTATGCTTTTAAGTCCACAACAAAGTTATTATTATGAATTACCAATAGATGGCGGCGGTTCATCCGGAGGAGGAGGTTCTTCGGGATCAGGCAGTAATAATGAAAATAATGATGCAGACAACGAAGATGATGTTACAAATGTTGCTTACGGAATACAGAGAAGTCTTACTGCAAATAGTGATGTTGATAATGTAAATTATGGATTACGTACTTATCAATGGAAAGAACATACCATAGCAGGTAAATTATTACATTGGTTAACAGGTTCTAGAGATATTGAACGACATGTTAAATTCAATAAAAACAGAAGAGTAAGATGTGAACTTTTTAAAGTTAATTATGGATTTTATGCATCTACCGGATTTAAAGTAAAATCACAAAAACGTAAACATTTCTTATTTGTACCATATTGGACAGGTACAAACGCCAGTAAAATGGTTGTTGGCATTGACCAATTAGATGTTGATTTAAAATTTAATTCTGTTCCTAATTCAAGTGCAAGTTTATTAGGCTCAGGTGGATATGGAATATTCACATCTACATTAAATAATCATACGGCAAATTTTGTTCTTAAGGCTATGGGCGGTATTGGATTCTTGAATGATTTAACCGAAGATATTATTAATTTTGTAATTGGCGATTTTGTTGACAAGATTCCTAATTCTATATATAATCAAATATATAAGGCTCCTGGAAATCAAGTGTATAATTTCTTCAAAAGTTTAAACAATCAAATTATTTTCAATCCTATACGAAAACAAATAAAGCCAAAAGATGTTCGTTCTGCATATCTATGCTGGGGAGGAACAAATGTTGTTAAAACATACAATCAAGGTATTGTAGAATATACTAATAGAGAATCCAAAACGATTTATTTTTCTCAATCATTTGGTTTTACTTGGATTTCCGGAATGTCAATGCCTATGGGATATTTGCCTGTTACATCGGATATTAAAAAAGCAAATATATTCGGAGCAATTTATGCCGATGGAAAATGGTTAGGGATAAGATTTGTTCATAAAATAGATTGATTATGAAAAAATTTTTATCTTTGTTGTCTTAAAATATAATAAAAATGAAAAATCTATTAATACTTCTACTGGTATTTATTTTTTGTAAAAATGTGTGCGCCCAAAATGAAAAAACGGCGCAAACTCAATCAAACCATATTATAGATGCCGGATTTGTTAGTGCCACATATACTTATGAACACGCTTTCGCAAAAAAATACACAATAAGCGGAAGTGCCGGAATTGTCGGAACTATAGGGTATCGTTCAGTCGATTATTTTGGTGGCAGCAACTATTGGTACTATTCCATGCATCCTTGCGTAATTATTGAGACGCGGTATTATTACAATTTGGAAAAACGAGTCCGAAAAGGGAAAAACACAGATGGAAATACAGGTTCATTTCTATCGGTTCAATGTGGTTATGTGTTCAAACCGATAAAAAAACATAATGTATACGATGATGTTTGTGGTTTTTCCATTGCGCCATATTGGGGCTTACGTCGTATTTGGTGGAATCATTTACTTTTTGAATTTCGTGCAGGTTTTGCTTTTGGCAAAAACAATTATAACTATTCTGACGTTAGTATTACTCTTGGTTTGAGATTAGGATATAAATTTTGATTAATTATTCCGTATCTGATAATTAATTATCAGATACGGAACTTATAAAAAACAATTAGAAAATGAAAAAGATAATATTAATTTATATTGCATTTTTTGCGGTTATAAAAACTTATGCACAACTCGACAGCGCATATCTTTTGCGAATCAACTCGATGCCTAATGACAGTCTGATTTTTATATCAAACATACCGCAACACGATGATACGTCTGCGTTAAAAAAGAATTATAATGTTGAAAAGTTACAAACGGAAATACAAAATCAGAAATATATTAACTTAAAAAGTTTCACTTCCGAAATGAATAACGAACAAAGGCGAAATCATATCATGCAAAACACATTTAATGTCGATAATAGCAGCAGTATAGGTAAACAGTTCAGATTTGGCATTGTTACTGATATTATAATGGGAATAGAAAATGCGATTTTGAAAAAGAATAATACGCCAAAGAAAAAACCTTCAAAAAAATTTTAAATTCCTGACGGAATATTGCACATTTTCAACTTTGCGGGACACTGCGCCAAACGCAGTGTTTTGTAAATTATTTGCAAAATCCGGAACAGAATTTGATTTGTTTTGATTTTTTATTTGTACATTTGCAACATCCGTTATATCCAAACATCTAAATAATAGCATTTTGAAACAGACGAAATTAAAATAAATATAAGACTGACGTAAATGAGTTATGATATATTTTCAATAAAAAACGAAGATGATTTTTTGCAATTATGCATGGATACGTTTCGCTATCAGGCAAGAAATTGTAAGCCATATTGTGAATGGATTAATTTATTGAATATCAACATTAAAAACATAAAAAAAATTGAAGAAATTCCATTTTTACCGATAGAATTATTTAAATCGAAAAAAGTATACTGTTCCGACAAAAAAGAGCAGATTATTTTTTCGAGCAGCAGTACAACCGGTACGGGTCAAAGTTTTCATTATGTGGCAAATGTTGAGCTGTATGAGAAAAGTTTTACTTCTGCATTTCGCCTGTTTTACGGCGCTCCCGCCAATTATGCAATTCTGGGATTGTTGCCTTCATATCTGGAACGAAAAGGATCGTCACTTGTGTATATGGTTGACAATCTGATAAAACAAAGCAATAATGATTGCAGCGGATTTTTTCTTCACAATCACGACAAACTCTGCACGTTGCTTTGTACTTTGCGCGATGAAAAAACGCCGACTGTTCTTATTGGTGTAACCTATGCATTGCTTGATTTTGTTGAAAAATATTCGATTGATTTTCCGGAATTGATTGTAATGGAAACGGGCGGAATGAAAGGCATGAGAGAAGAAATTTCACGAACGGTATTGCATGAAAAGCTTTGCTGCGGCTTTGGCGTTAAATATATTCATTCCGAATATGGAATGGCAGAACTTTTGTCGCAGGCATATTCAAAGAGAGATGGGAAGTTTTTGTGTCCGCAGTGGATGAAAGTTCTTGTGCGCGATATTCATAATCCGTTTAAAATTTCGATAAGGGATGCAGGCGGAGCGATAAACATTATTGATTTGGCAAATCGCAATTCTTGTTCGTTTATTGCAACTCATGATTTAGGTAAAATATACGGTGATGGCAGCTTTGAAATTCTCGGTCGCTTAACTGCAAGCGATATTCGCGGCTGTAATCTTTTGGTACAGTGATGACTGTGCTTGAATAAAATGATTGATTGTGAAAATAGACCACAAGGCATTCCGTGTCTCGAATCTATTTTTTCGGTGCTTTTTGACAGAAACAAATATTTACAGTTCCGGACATGTCGAAAATACAATTTTTGACTGTTTTCTGAATAGCCCTAAATCATATCAGGGAATATTTTTCTTATCATCTGTTTTATTTTATAATGCAGCATGGCAAAAAAACGGGAATTAGTGCATAATTTTGCATCAATTTTATACAGTAACGAGTTTGGCTTCTTTAGCCACGAAGCATTGCATAAATGTAAGGCATAAGAGTTAACGGTTGCGCCGGTATATGCAGAAGCAAAAACCTTTTGAGGATAAATAACAATACCGTCTTTCAATTCCTGTTTGCTGTTATAATGTTCATCGTATTTGAAACCGTAATGTTTGTGTGCATAATAAGCAAATATATCAGGACTGGTATCAACGTTTACGCTACCGTCTTCTCGCAAATTAAAATTTATCGAAAGATAATGCTCCATACACATTTTTATCCAGCTGTTTCCTTTTTCCGCTCCGATTACTGCCGCCTGTATTGCATTATAAGCCTGACCGTATTTTTTACTGTTTGTCCATGCTTTTGTACCTACATGATGCTCTACGCTGCTAAATGCCGAATGCTGCAAGAATTTATCGAACCGTCTAAATACTTTTACATCGGAATCAAGATAAATTCCTCCTTCAGTGTACAGGGCATACAGTCGTATATAATCGGCTGCAAAAGCCCATTTGCGCGCCGCGTAAGCATCTGCTACAAACTTCACACTGCTAATGTCAAATCTTTGCTTATCCCAAAGAATAATTTCATAATCGGGCATAACACGTTTCCATGAATTTATGCATTTTTGTAATTTTTTCGGTACGGGGTCATCACTCAACCAGCACCAGTGTATTGTTTTTGGTATTGCCATGGTGTTAACTTTTATCAATATATGTTTTTAATATAAACTTCCAGCAGTTTGTTTTTTTCCTGTTTCTTAAAAATGAAAACAATGCCAGCCTTGAAATAATGGTTATCAGTAAAATACTGTTTATTACCGTTTGATATATCCATCCATGCGTTTTCTTGTAATATGTTTTACAGCTTTTGAAAATCATTCCCAACCTGATTTCGTTATCGGAAAATGATTTTTTTTCCAAATGTATAATTTTTGCATGAGGAACGCAATAAACTTTGTAACCTTCCCTTTTGACCCGATAAGTCAATTCGGATTCTTCATAATACATGAAAAAATCAGAATCAAAGCCATTTTGCCGGTTAAAAACATCTGCCCTAATCATCAAATCAGCTCCTGTAACATATCCGACTTTTTGAGGCTTGCGAGTATTGTTGAAATAGTCGGTATCGGGAATCAGCAGCAATCTTTTTAATTCCTGTATAATTCCCGGCAATCTTGAATATGAATGTATTGGCTTTTTATCTTCATTATATAAATTTCCTCCGCATATTCCGGCTTCGGGATTATTATCAATAAAATCAAAAAGTATTTTTATTGCATTGTTCAGTAAAACAGTATCCGAATTAAGTAAAAACAGGTATTTGCCTGTTGCCGATTTTGCTCCCAAATTATTTGCCTGTCCGAAACCCAAATTTTCGGGACTCTCAACAAGAATTATATTCGGAAATTCATTCTTCAGCATTTGCCGGGAGCCATCCGTAGAAAAGTTATCAGCTACAATAACTTCAAATGCAATATCTTTCGTTTTTTCGAATATCGACTTCAGACACTGTTTCAACAATGCTTTAGTATTATAATTTACTATGATAACCGAGACATCCATATATTATTTCAAATTAGTAATCGATTGGGAATATTGTGCTTATATCATGTGTCATTTCCTGTTAGTAAATAAATAAAATCTAATAAGATTAATTATGCGTGTGAACAGAACTATTGGAGCCAAGCAAAAATTTCCGAACCTGTACTTCCATGAATGGTAAGGATGAGCAATGATAATGCCTGTTGCTTGTTGCTCTGCTCCTTTTAATCCGCGTCTTTTATATGCTTCATATATCAAAATAACATGCCAAAACAGCGCTTTACCAAAACTATTGCTGTTGTTTGATATGCCATTGTTATGTACTCTGTATTTGTATAATATTTTATTTAAAAATAAAACCTGCCCGACTTCGTCCAATTTAAAATATAAATCCTGATCGACCGCGTGAGTAACATTGGCGGATATTCCTTCTGTTTTATCATATAATTGCTTTTTGAACGTAGCATAATGATGTGGCGCGTGATAGTCAAAAGTGAGATAAGATTCTCCTTTTGGAATCATTTTATATTTAGTTACTCCATACGGTCGTAAGTTGGTATTACACCTGTAACTTCTCGAACCGATTAAGCTGCATTCGGGATGTTGAATATGCGCCTGTACCATTATTTCAAGAGCATTTGGAAGAAGTTCGTCATCCGAATCAAGAAATCCGCAAAGCAAACCGCCGGCAAGCTCTGCACATCTGCGTTTTGTATAGCCGCATCCTTTATTTTTATCATTTTTTACGATTTTAATATTGTCATGATTTTTGTATTGTTCTATTATTTGCAACGAATTGTCGGCAGAACAATCATCTACTATAATAATTTCCCAGTTTTTGTACGTTTGAACAATTACGCTGTTTATGGCAGATGATATATATTTGCCGTTATTGTGATTTGCTATCAGTACTGAAAATAAAGGTGTTGTATCCATCGTAATAAAATATTATTTTTTACAAAAATAAATAATTCCATCATTCCTGTCAAGTCCAAATCTCTTTTGTTCTTCTTCCGAAAAAGAACTGCAAAAATCAATACATTCTACTTTAAATCCCGCTTGCATTAATCGCTGTGGATAGTCCCGACCGTATAAGCGCAAATGGTCATACTGTCCGAAGTATTTTTCCCTATCTTCAGGTGCGGTAATGTTTTTGTCTTCAAAAGTATCGGCTCTATTATAATCTACAGGCACTTGTAAAATTGCCCATCCGCCGGATTTCAGTACGCGGTAAAATTCTTTTATGGCTTGCATGTCGTTATCTACATGCTCCAATACATGACAACACAATATGGCATCAAAAAAGTCATCGGGATATGTAATATTTAAAATATCTATTTTCTTTGTTTTTCGCGGATAGTGATGCCCTGTCGTAAATTTATCGGCAGGAAAATACTGCATTTGCTTTTCCCGTATGAATTTTTTAAAAAATACTTTTTCCGGAGCAATGTGCAGCAACTTTATACCGGCTGTTATTAGTTTGTTTTTTTCGAAAAGGAATAGCCAAAGTAACCGATGTCTATCCAAAGATCCGCAAGATGGACACAGAACATTAAAGCGTATTGGTTTACCAAAAAACCAAAACGCAGCAAAATGTTTTTCACAACATGGACAGTGTACATTATTGCCTCGCAGCAGCCATTTGTGCAAAGTTTGTTGAATTCCTAATTTCATGATTTTTTTCTTAAAATCATTTATTTAATTCTGTTTCTGAAAAATATAAAAATCGGCAAATGATGTAATGTCCGGTTCATCTTCTTTGAAAGGATATTTATTTGGTATATATTCAATTAATTTGAAATTTGCCGCATATTTGTCAATCCATTCAGTAAATTTTCTATGCCTTACATGCGATGTTTGTCCGTTTACATTTATTTGTTTGTTATAATTTGATGCATATATAATTACAAATCGTTCAGATGAGTTAAATAATCTTTCCATGTATTCTGTAAAGACTTTATCTTCTATCAAATGAAAAATAACGTCAAGGCTCAATGTTAAATCTGCTGTCTCATCAATTTCTTTATCTAACAATTTAAATGTTTTATTTTTATCTTTTTGAAATATTTTTGTACAGAGTTTCACTGCCACGAGGCTAACGTCGTATCCTACATATAAGGGAATATTAAAATATCTCAATTGATTTCCATCTCCGCAGCCAAATTCAATAACTGTTGAAACATTGTTGTCTTTTATAAATTTGTTAATTACATCTGCCTTAAATTCTGCTAAACGGTGGTATGAACCAGCACCTGAATTTCCGCCTCGTTTATAACGTGCAACCCAATATTGCTGGGATGTCTTAAATGCAAGAGGTCTATAAATTCCCAGTTTATTTAAAATCTTTTTAATAATTTTCTTTATCATATTTGTTACTTTTTAAATTTACCCATAAATTATAATAATCAAAAACTTGTTTTATATATATGTCATTCATGTTGTTTTTCACGTTATTATTATATAGAGCAATATCCTGATTTTTTTCTATATCTATGCAATTGTCGCTAAATAATGATTTTTTACAAGGAAAACCTTTTAATAAGGACATTGCCTTAAACCACACATCATCTGCATTAGGCGCTAATTTCATAAACAGATCCTCGCGTGAAATATCTTCATGAAAACAATGTGGAGGATATAAAATTCCTGAACATCCTGTTGGAAAATGGATATGTGATTTTTCTTCTCCGGAATATTCTAAAATCCAGTCTTGATAATGGTTCAAATAGCCTTTTTTATTCCATGTCATTTTATGCCCTCTGCCGTAATAAATGCATTGTGAGTCTTTTAAATATTCTTTATACATATTTTCTATCATATCGAACGGATAAATAACATCATCATCTATCGTTATTATAATATGATTTGAATATTTTGCCAAAGCAGGAATAAGTTTTTTGTACGATTTTAAATCTTTACAATAAGATATCGCCAATCCTCTTGTTTGCTGGCGCTTCAAGACTAAAGGCAGTGTATGTTCGTTAAATTCATTTTCATTCAACCATAGAATGATCTTATTTGGTTTATGCGTTTGTTGCAATAAACTTTCTATTACTAAATATACATCATATATTCTTTTACTGTAAGTCGTTAACGATATTATTATGTTTTCGTTTTGCTCATCAAACTGTTCAATGCCTTTTTCATTAGAATATAATGCGCTGTTACGAAGCATTTCCTCTCTTATTTTATAATTTATTTTCTGTTCTATGATTTTGTCCATCAAGTAGGCATTGTTAAATCCTTTTATTGCCTTATGTTTTATTCGGTTTATTATTTTCATTTTTAGTATTATAAAATTTCATTTGTGTTATATTTATTTTGTTTATGATATTATCATATTTTGAGATATTGTAAACGACAAAATTATAAAATTATACAAATAAAATATACTTTTTTTATCTGCTTTAACAATAATCTTTGTTTTTCCATGCTTTATCAACGGTTTTGTTTATTGGCGCTGATATTTTTAATTCGTATAAAAGCGTGACACTCTGCGTGTTTATGGTAATAATATAAACATTGTTTTTTGCATCGCAAAGATAAAAAATGTTTGAAAACTGCACTAAAATCAACCGTTCGGATATCCCATTAATGGTCGATGTTAATGTTCTATTAATCATTATTATATAAATATTTTCGTGCAATTATACATTCGACTGCAAAATTATACGAAATGTTTGAAAAAACAAAAATAAATATTTTATTTTAAATATTGGCGCAATTTTTAAAATATAAATTTAAATATCGCTCCTGATATAAATTTTTATCTTTTCCCGGCTTTTGTCAATTATGCTGTTTATTGTTGCCGATATTTTGAATTTGTATAAACATACCGTTGTCAGTATTCCGATAATAATACTTCTGTAAGCAGTGTCAATAAAGGGATTATTGCTCCACTTCGGCAGCAGATAATTTACGCCTGCCAGTATCAGTATCAGGGCAATTTGCTTTATTGTATTGATTGTGTATGGGTTGCCTTTTATTTTTTTCAAAACAATCCATTGCTGAACGCTGTAGCTTAATATGCAAGCCGTAAGGGTTGCCAGCGAGGCTCCCGTCATTCCGAGAGCAGGTATCAATAAAAGATTTGCTGCAACTCCTGCTACGAAAATGAAAACAGAAAAAAACAGGCTCCAGTAGTAATAACGTGAGTATGCAATAAGAATGCCGCCGAAATTCAGCGTCATTGTTATTACTTTTGCGATGCCGAGAAATAAAACTACCCATTTGCCGTGAGCAAATGATTCGCCGTTAGGAATGATTGCAAAAATATTATCGAGATTGATCCATATAAACATAAAAATTATGCTGCCGCTAATTAGTTGATGTAATGAAACTTGCCTGTATAATTTATTTGCCGTTTCAAAATCGTCGTTTTTTAGCGATTCTGCTGCAACGGGCGAAGATATTGCCGTTATGGCTCGCGAAGGCATATCTATCATTGCCGCAATATATATGAGGATTGTGTAAACGCCGGTAGTATCAAGTCCCTTTAATGATGCCAGCATAAAAACATCAAGCTGATTGATAATATTTCCGCTAACAGCTGCTAAAAATAAAAATCCAATATACTTTAATATTTTGTTTCGTAACTGTTTATCTATAAATTTTTTGTCATGTTTAAGTGTAATCGAATCAAATTTTCGAATATAAAAAAATGTAGTAATCATGGCAATTGCATATACGCTTATTGCACATGTTACCAACTCGGTAAGCGTCAGCAACTTCAATCCGTACATGGTATATATTGCAAGCAATAAAATGCGCACGCCGATTTCACGAATTAATTTAGGCACGGCAATTCGCATTTTTACATTTGAGTACGTTTCAAATGTTACCCAGTATATTAAAAATATTATCAGCGGAATAGCCCAATTAAAATATTCAACATAGAGCGCCGATTTTTCCGCAAAAAAATCAATAATAACGCCTTTGAGAAATATTACCAGAGGTATAAAAATCATGACGCCTATTGATGGAAGTATAAGCAGATAAAAGAAAAATCCGTTGTCTTTGTTTTTCTTGTTTTTGAAGTACGGAAAAAATCTTATCGTAGATGATGTGGTTCCGAGCAAGGCAAAGGAGCAAATCAAAAGTCCCGATTCATACAGAACTTTCATAAGTCCTATTTCTTCGGTTTTTAAAAATCTTGGCTGGATGTACAGCATTGTTATCATACCTATAACAGCGCCAACCCAGTGAACCACAGTTCCTTTAATGCTTTGTCTGAATATTATTCCCATCGCTTATAACTTAACTCCTTTCTCTATCATGATTTTTGATTTCCAGTTGATTATACTGCTGTTTTTTTCTACCGGCGCAATCGCATGCATCACATCCATTTGGCGATAAGGCAAGCCGCCCCATTCTATATTGCATTTTTTGTTTTCGGCTTTTTCAATCAGTTTTGCCAAATCTCGAATTTTTGTGCCTTTACCCGTCCCGACATAAAAATTCTCTCCATTTGGCAGATTTTCTGTTATGCTTTGCATATTTTCTATTACTTTAATGAAAAAATCTACAACATCGCTAATATGTATAAAATCAAGAACCTGTTCGCCTTTTGTCATTTTTACAGGCGTTTTTGCTACGAGAGATTCGCGGATATAATCCATAATTTTTTTTGTCGTATCATTACCTCCGTAAACACTATAAGGAATAGCCGTAATATATTTGAAATGAGACATATTTGAATAATAATCTACAAAATTGCGAAATGCCGATTTTGTTGCTGCGTATAAATATGCATCGTTGATTTCGTCTGTTCCCGTGCGATATTCGGCAAATGAACCGACGTTTACAAACAGCTTCAGATTGTTGCATTTAACCAAAGTTGTCAATAAACGAACTCCAAATTCGATGTTTGCTGCAAGCATTGGCTTTATAATCTCTGTATCGTTGCGGCTTGTCGATAATGTTGCCAAATGAATGACAATGTCCGGATTAAACTTTGTAATATTTTCATAATCATTTAATAATATATGTTCGCATTTTAATTCGGGAAATAATTTTTTCGCTTTTTCGACAGAACGGTTTACGGTTAAAATTTTAGCATTTTTGTACATACCGGCAATTTGCGGAATTAGATGTTTTCCGATAAATCCCGTTGCTCCGGTTATTAATATTTTATGCCTGTTTTTCGTTTGTATCATTCTGATACTGTTTTAATTTAAAGTCGTTAATCGTTTTTGTTATACAGATAAATATATACCTGTTGCAAAAAGGCACAAAGTATAAAAAGGTTTTTATATTATCTGTTTTTGATGCAAAAATAATTAATTATTTCGAATATTCAGGTTTACTAACGGCTGCGCTGATGATTTACTGTAAATCCGATTTTACAAACGGAGGCAATTTTGCATCTCTTTCCGAGATTATGGGATTTTCAATTCCCCAGTCAAAGCCGAAACTGTCGTATTTAATGCCGGTATCATCTTTTGCCGAATGTTCCTGTGTTGCCATGTACATGACGATGGCATTATCGCTCAATACGCGATATCCGTGGGCGCAACCTATTGGAATATAAAGCGCTTTCGGTGCATTTTCGGATAATTCAATATCAAATGTTTTTCCATAGGTTGTTGATTCTTTGCGAATATCAAGAATTACATCATGAACTTTTCCGCTTATTATGGCGACAATTTTTTCACATGCAAATTCACCTGTCTGCAGATGCATTGCACGTATCACGTTCAATTTTGACTTGGTAAACCAAACTTCTTTTATGTTGATATTTACGTTATTGCCAATGTTATCTGAATAATAACTTGAAGTAAACGTCTTGAATAATTGTCCTCTTGCATCATAAAAAGGCTCTATTTCCATGACATAAAGTCCACTGATATTTGTTTTTGCAAAGTTCATTTTTTCATGTATTTAAGTATATGATTTACACATAAATCATATATATCCAATGACTTATAATTTTTATACCAGTCTACTGTAAAATCAACTGTTTCGTTTAACGTTAAACGTGGATTCCAGCCCAAGCGCGATTGCGCTTTTGTAATGTCGAGAGTTAATAATTGAGCTTCATGTAAATTGTCGTTTGATTTTATTTGACTCAACATGCCCTTACCGTAATCGTCAACTATCATAGTAGCTATTTCCCAGACATTTGCGATAGAATTTGGCGGTGGACCGAAATTCCACCCTTCACAAAATTCTTTAGGATTTTCCCACATTTTTTGCGCTAAAAGCAAATATCCGCTTAACGGCTCAAGTACATGCTGCCACGGACGGATTGCTTTAGGATTACGAATTTCAACAGCAGTGTCGGCTTCAAGCGCCCGGATACAATCGGGAATTATTCTGTCTTTTGTCCAGTCGCCGCCGCCAATGACATTTCCTGCACGAACGCTTGCTATTGATTTTCTGTGTATTATATAATGTTTCGGATTCATAAACGAGCGGCGCCACGACGAAATTGCAATTTCTGCAGCTCCTTTCGACGATGAATAAGGGTCATAGCCGCCCATTGCATCTTCTTCGGTATATGGAATTTGTTGTTCGCGATTTTCGTAACACTTGTCGCTTGTAACCATTACTGCAACTTTCGCAGATTGGCAATAGCGAAATGCTTCCATTAAATTGATGCTTCCCATTACATTTGTTTTGTATGTTTTAACAGCATATTTATATGACTGCCGAACAAGTGATTGCGCGGCTAAATGAAATACAATTTCAGGCTGATATTTTTCAAAAACTCTTCTTATCTGATTGATATCGCAAATATCTCCTCTCCAATCAGTAATTTTTTTGCCAATTCCGGATAAAACGAAATTATCTTTTTTTGTGTATGGATTTTGCGCAAAACCAATAACTTGCGCTCCTAATAGATTTAGCCATATTGCAAGCCATGAACCTTTAAATCCTGTATGTCCTGTTATTAGAACACGTTTATTTTTGTAAAATTCCATCGTTATTAATTATCTGATATTATTTTATTTACATATAAATAAATTGTTTTTATATTTTGATTTTGGTAAAATTGCCTTAAATAATATAATTAATTGTTACATTGACAAATATATTATGCCATTTAAACCTATAATTTAAATAATTGTTTTATATATCATTGATAATCATATTATTATAATCATCGAAAAATTACCATATTTTCCATGGCGCCTTTCCTGAGTTCCAAAGTTCATTCAATTCGTTATTATCTCTTAGCGTATCCATTGGTTTCCAAAATCCATCGTACTTATATGCATGCAGTTGTTTTTCTCTTATAATTCGCTGCATTGGCTCATGCTCAAGCATTTCATTATCACCGTTTATATATTCAAATAATTTAGCATCGCAAACAAAAAAGCCTGCATTAATCCATGAGCCGCTTTCTTTCGGTTTTTCCAAAAATGAATGTACAATTCCATTATCTTCAATATCAAGAACGCCTAAGCGTCCGCTTGGCTGATATGCCAAAAGTGAAAGTATTTTCCCTGATTTTTTATGCGCTTCAACTGTTTTTAATATATTAACATCCGAAAGTCCATCACCGTAAGTAAGTAAAAATGATTCATTTCCTATGTATTTTTGAATACGTTTTACCCGCCCGCCGGTTAAGGTATTTATTCCCGTATCAATCATGGTTACTTTCCATTGTTCCGAATGATTATCAAGGATTTGGATACTGTTGTCTGCCAAATTTACAGTCATATCGCAATTATGACGAAAATAGTTGGCAAAGTATTCTTTTATAACATATTGCTTATAGCCGCAGCATATAATAAAATCCTTGAAACCATAACTGCTGTATATTTTCATAATATGCCACAAGATGGGCTTGCCGCCGATTTCTACCATTGGCTTTGGAATTATTGAGGTTGCTTCGCTAATCCGTGTTCCGAACCCTCCCGCTAAAATAACAACTTTCATAATAATTTGATAATATGATTAATAATCTGATATTTTTATGTTTTTCATAATTTAATATATATTTTGTTCTTTCATATATTTGCTGTAAAGTTAAATAAAAAATTTCATTTTCATAACTTTACAGTCAAAATATTTATTCGCAGATTCAAGGAGTAGATGCAACTGAAATAAGAAAACCAAATTCCAAAATCTTTAATAGAACGTTGAACAGGCGGCGTTTCTATGTTTAGTTAACTTATATTAAAGCGCATTAATAGATGTCTTATAAATTCATGACTATGTTTTTAATCATGAGCCATAATCATAACTGTAATCTTTTATCGGACTTATATAAGGCTTATGATGGCTTTGCCGGCTTTGGATACAAGCATCATTACGGAATGAAACATTCTGATAACGAGTTTATTAATGGTTATAACCATGTCAACGGAATAGATAATTTTTGAAGATTATGGCTGTATTAAACAAATATAGATGGTTATACAAATATAAGTTTTACTTGCATTTAAAGGAGTGTGAATTTGGGCATAATAACAGAAATACAAATATTTACAGGTATTTATTAAATTATCATAAGTAGATGAATTATATGTTAGAAAAAATTATATGTTTGCATTTATTAAATGGGAAAAATTTTATTGTTAAAGTATTTTGAACCTTGTTTTTACACGTTCAAATATGACTTAATTGCATTATTGATTGCTCATCGTAACTATGGAATGAAAAAATGATATGTTGAATATACATAAATGAAGATAATTTTTAATAGAAGGTTAAATCAATGAAAGAAAGTAAAGTTTTAAGAGTAATTATGCTATCGTTAATAATATGCATCGCATCAATATCTTGCCGAAAATCTAATGAAAGCCCTACCATACCTGTAACGGGTATAACATTTAATGAAAATACCGTTTCGTTAGTTTCAGGAAGTAAACTAACAGTCGTTCCTGTTGTCACGCCGGGTAACGCTACCAATAAACAGGTTAACCTGTCGTCGGATAATAATAATGTGGCAACAGTGGATGCAAACGGTCTTGTAACAGGAAAATCTGTGGGTACGGCAATTATTACCGCAACGACTGCAGATAGCGGAAAAACCGCAAAATGCACTGTTATTGTTACTGCTGTAGCAATAGCCGTAACCGGAATAACCGTAACGCCTCAAACGGCAAGCATAGAAGAAAACAAAACGGTACAGATTACTGCTAATGTATTGCCAACCGTTGCAACTGACAAAAATGTAAGCTGGAAATCAGACAATACAGATATTGCAACGGTAGATGCAAACGGTCTTGTAACAGGAAAATCTGTGGGTACGGCAGTCGTTACCGCTACGACTGCAGATGGCGGAAAAACCGCAACATGTACGATTAGCATTACTAATTCGAATGCGCTTGTAACATGGTTCATATCAAGTTCAAACAATATCGAAGGTTCGCCTGCCGGAACCGCGCAAAAAATGAAGGATGCACTCATTCAGATAAAAACAGCGAAAGCACAAAACCGTTTTGCAGGCAACAAAAAAGCGGTTGTTGTAGTAAACGGCACAATTACGCCAACTGTCGAAGGCTCGCTTTCCAACAAAAGTTTGGTAAGTATTACAGGAGCTGGCGTATATCCGTCTATCGTACTTCGCGGCAGCTCTTCGGGTGGCATTTTGGATGCAAACAGTAAGGCGCGGGTATTGTATGTTGTCAACAACGATGTAATCATTGCCGATAACATTACGCTTGCCAACGGCAATACCAATGCAAATAATGAACTGTACGGCGGCGGCGTTTATGTCGAAAAATCTTCACTTACAATGATAGGCGGAAACATTAAAAATTGCAACGCGCTTTATGGAGGCGGCATCTGTATGTTAGAAGACAAGGAAAGTAAGCACAGTTCATTTGTTATGAGCGGAGGAACTGTCAGCGACTGTAAGGTGCAGGGAAAGGCATCGACTGCAGGTGCGGGCATATTTGTTGACATGTACTGCTCGTTTATTTTATCCGGCGGTTTCATAACAAATAACGGTACAGATGGACAAAACGACAACGGTGGCGGCGTAAATGTTAACGGTCATGGAGTATTTACCATGAATGGAGGCGAAATTAGCGGAAACATGGCAATAGACAACGGCGGCGGCGTAAACATATCGGCGTACGGGATTTTTAACATGAACGGCGGAACTGTTACCAATAATACAGCTCCGGCCGGCGGCGGAAGCGGCGTAGCCATATCTCCATACGGTGCTGTATTCAACCAAACGGGTGGGAGTATCAGCGGCAATAACGGAAATCCCGATTTGAAGCAATAATACGAAAAATACAGGACTTTCGAATCTTGATAAATTTAATATCTCCGTGTAATTATTTTTGCGGTGAATAAGTTGTTTTTTTAATATAATTATTTTGTTATTAATAAATTAAATTACCAATATGTATTTTTCATGCGTTTATGATATCTTGTTTATTGTTTTCGTTAAAACTTTTCTTCCAAAATAAATAAACAAACGAAGATATTTTAAAGTCGGTAGTTCTTATAACAAAGCGGAATGGTTTAAAGATTTTTGTTTAGATTTGGATAATTTGAAATAATTTTATAATTTTACATAATTAAACATGAAAATAATTTTATTTATGATATAAAGACGAAAAAAACGCGCAAAAAGCGCATAAAAAATATAAAATAGCGTTTAACGCAATTCTTGCTAATGAAACTTCGCAAATTTCAAATTCCAACAAGAATGAATATAACGCTCGTAAAAATGCGGGCTTATATCTATGTTGGAAAGGTAAAGCGAAGACCTCATTAGCGGATGTAAGTCCGCTTTTTTATTTGTAGAAATTTGAAAACCCGACGACGGCTCGACCGCCACAACATATAAAACAGAACTGCAACTGTTACAAAAAAATGCAGGAAAGAGCAGAAATAATTATTTTTTTGACTGCCCGAAGGAGGCAGTCGTTAAACTCAAAAATAAAATGAAAAGGATTTTAGTAATCTTGACAGCCTTAATCGGCTTGGGCTTTAGTGCAAATGCACAAGCCATTATTGATAAAGGAACTTGCGGCGACAATCTTACCTGGATATTGACAGGAACAGATAACAATCTTACTCTGACCATTAGCGGTACAGGAACAATGACAAATTATGTTTATTATGGTAATAGATCGCCTTGGACTTCTCATGGAAGAAACATAGCAACTGTGGTAACAAACAATGGTGTTGCAACAATAGGAGAATATGCTTTTTTGTTTTGCGAGAATTTAACATCCGTATCTATTCCTAATTCTGTAACTTCAATAGGCGGAAGCGCTTTTATGTATTGCAGAAGTTTAACATCAATAAACATTCCTAATTCTGTAACTTCAATAGGCGGAAGCGCTTTTTCCGGTTGCAGCAGTTTAACATCAATAAATATTGCAGAATATAACCGGTATTACAGTTCAGATAACGGAGTATTGTTTAATAAAAATAAAACCGTTTTAATTTTTTATCCGCAAGGTAAATCAGGCGATTACACAATTCCTACTTCGGTTACGGAAATTGGCAAGTATGCTTTTTATAGTTGCAGCAGTTTAAAATCAGTAAACATTCCCAATTCTGTAACTT
>JAIRZQ010000157.1 GCA_031267135.1 Prevotellaceae bacterium | reverse complement strand
CATTGGTTTATTTTTTTAGCTCGATAACGCAAAATTAACCAAAAAAGGGCTGATTTCTAAAAGATAGAAATCAGCCCTGATTTTGTGCACTCAAAAAAGTTTTAGCGGACAGTAATAATTGTTAATAGCTTTTTTAATAACAGCCTTTTTGAACACTAAAAATTTGAACAGCTTTACCTGTTTTAGGGTCAACATGAGAAGAAACGGATTTGGAGCAGACCGGTAACTCCGGGCTTTTCGGTTTCATGGAAATGAATTTTTTCCTGAGTTAAATATTGATTTTGATTATTTCTCCGTACAGGTCATAATCTTCGCTTGCGGTGATTTTTACGTTTATAAAATCGCCTGTCTGCGGCAAGCTGTGCCTAACGGACGCAAGCGGAATTAAAACTTCCTGGTCGATTTCCGGAGAATCGTATTCGGTACGGGCTATAATGTAATCGGGGTCAATTCTGTCTGCAATTACGCAGTACTCCTTCCCTACCCGACTTGCGTTCAATTCTTTGGAAATTGAATTTTGAATCTTCATTATCTCGTCGGCGCGGGCATTTTTAATGATTTCGGGAATGTTATCTTCAAAATTCAGCGCCGAAAATGTTCCTTCTTCTTCGGAATACGTAAACACGCCGAGCCTGTCGAATTTCACATCCCGAACAAAATTTTTCAACTCGTCAAAAGCATTTTCATCTTCGCCGGGATGACCCACTAAAAGCGTTGTCCGCAGCGCAATACCGGGAATTTGCTTTCGCAGGTTTTCTATCAGCCTGTAAATTTCGACGTTTGAATTGCGACGCATTTTTTGCAACACGCTATTATTTACATGCTGAAAAGGGATGTCAACGTACTTGCAAATTTTCGGATTACCTGCAATTTCGGCAATCACATCTTCGGGAAAGCCTGATGGGTAGGCATAATGCAGGCGTATCCATCTTATTCCGTCTATTCGGCTGAGCCTGTTAAGCAATTCGGCAAGTTTTTGCCTTTTGTAGATATCAAGTCCGTAATACGTTGTATCCTGTGCAATTACAATCAATTCCTTAACGCCGTGTTCAGCCAGAAGCTGCGCTTCGGCAAGCAACTGCTCAATGCCGGCGGATTCGTATTTTCCGCGAATCAGCGGAATTGCGCAATACGAGCATCGCCGGTTGCAGCCTTCGGCAATTTTAAGGTAGGCATAATGCTTCGGCGTTGATATACAGCGTTCGCCAATCAGCGACTGTTTGTATTGCATGCCTGTTTTAGCAACTATGTCTTTAAGGCTTTTTACTCCGAAGAAGCTGTCAACTTCGGGAATTTCGGCTCGCAGTTCGTTAGCGTAACGTTCTGCCAAACAGCCAAAAACAAAAAGGTGTTCTATTTCTCCTCTGCGCTTTGCTTCGGCAAACTGCATAATGGCATTTATCGACTCTTCCTTTGCTGCGGCAATAAACCCGCAGGTATTTATCACAACAGTT
Source organism: Prevotellaceae bacterium (assembly GCA_031267135.1). Lineage (GTDB taxonomy): Bacteria > Bacteroidota > Bacteroidia > Bacteroidales > UBA932 > JAIRKV01. Next base: position 11,359 of record JAIRZQ010000157.1, on the reverse strand, counting down.
TTTGCAGATGCATCGTTGCTGTCGAATATCACATGGTAGCCGTTAGCCGCAAACTGTGCGCTTAAATATTCGGAATCGACAGTGTTTTTTGAGCATCCGAGAGTTATAAGATTAATTTTTTTCAATATTAGCAGTATTCTGATTTAAATCGCCGAATAGTGATTCGACAAACCTGTTTTTGTCGAAAATCTGTAAATCGTTTATGCCTTCTCCTACGCCGATGAATTTTACAGGAATTTTGAATTGATCGGATATGCCCAAAACCACTCCGCCTTTTGCCGTACCGTCAAGTTTGGTAATGGCAAGCGAAGTTACAACAGTTGCCTTTGTAAATTCCTTTGCCTGCTGAAAGGCATTTTGCCCGGTCGAGCCGTCAAGCACAAGCAATACGTCGTGCGGAGCATCGGGAATAACCTTTGCTATTACACTGCGAATCTTTGTAAGTTCATTCATCAGGTTTATTTTGTTGTGCAGGCGTCCTGCCGTATCAATAATCACAACATCTGCGCTATTGGCAAGGGCTGATTTTACCGTATCGTAAGCAACCGAAGCCGTATCGGAGCCCATTTGCTGCTTTACTATCTCCACTCCTGCCCTTTCAGCCCATACCGTAAGCTGGTCAACAGCGGCAGCGCGAAAAGTGTCGGCTGCGCCGAGATAAACTTTTTTGCCTTCGGCTTTCAGCTGCGCCGCAAGCTTGCCGACAGTTGTGGTTTTGCCAACGCCGTTAACTCCCACAACCATTATCACGTAAGGCTTCTTTGAAAAGTCGAAAGGCGTTTCGCCGCCGACAGAGCCGCTTTCCGCGAGAAGCGAAGCTATTTCCTCCTTTAATATTTTATTCAGCTCTGCCGTATTTATATATTTATCGCGAAAAGCGCGCTTTTCGATGCGCTCGATGATCTTTACAGTGGTTTCAACACCAACGTCAGACGTTATCAGGATTTCCTCGAGATTATCGAGTACATCATCATCCACCTTTGATTTTCCGACAATTGCGCGTGAAATTTTAGCAAGCAATCCTGTTTTGGTTTTCTCCAAGCCCCTGTCCAGCGTTTCCTTTTTTTCTTTTGAAAATAATCCGAAAATTGCCATTTTAACCGTTTTATATCTTATATTTTGCCGCAAAGTTAATAAAAAATTTTGAGTATGCCTGCAGTTTATCAAACAGGCGGTAAATTCATAATGCTAAATCTGTAGCGCTTTTTAGATTGCAGCGCAGGATTTTAATTTTTGCAGGGCAGTGCGTAAATTAAATATTTTCATGTATATTTGCATTGTGATATTCAAATTTTATTTTTTGAATTGAGGCGAATAAATTTCCATCCGCATGGAGGAAAATTTCTGTTTAGGAGAAAATTTTTTTTCATTTAGGAGAAAAATAATTTCTGCTTAGGAGAAAATTTTTTTTCGCTTAGGAGAAAAATAATTTTTATTTAGGAGAAAATTTATCGCCATCAGGGAAAAAATAAAGATGGATTGAACGGCAAGTACAGTATTAACTTATAAAACATGTAATGACATGAAGTACAAAGTAGTAGAAAAAGGTAATCCTTCAAATCCGGCAGCGCCGAAAAAACAGTATGCAAATGCTGTGAATGCAGGCAAATTCACGATAAGGGATTTTGCAAAGGAGATTGCGGGACGGTCGTCGCTAACGCGCGGCGACATTGAAAACGTGTTGAACAACTTTATCGACGAGTTGCCGACATTCCTCAAGCTGGGACTGAGCGTTAAGCTGGGCGAATTTGGCACGCTGCGGCTGAGCATTGTCAGCGAAGGCGTGGAAGCCGACAAGCCGTTTACCGCCGACAGCATCAAAGGCACAAAGGTGATTTTCACGCCCGGCGTGGAACTCAAGGACAGCCTGAAAGATGTCAGGTTCGAGGAAAACAGGTAAGGAAGCGTAAGGCTGACGGTCGAAAACAGCATTCCATGCAGCAAAAGCCTCCCTTTCAAGTGTGGAAAGGAGGCTTTTTGGGCTGTTTCGCGCCAACCGGTCGGAACGGACGGCGAATATGAACTGATAAGTTATTAAGCAATGAAATACAGAAACATTCTCGAAGAAGAAGTAAAAAATGTCGTAGCAGCCGATTATTTCGGCAAGTTCGACTGTACCAGGATTTTGGGCAAAATCGACTTCGCCGTAAAAATTCGGCGTCCGAAAAACGCTATTGACTTCAATGACGAATACTTGCTGTGGGCAGAGGCAAAACAAAAACCTGCCGACATCCTCGTCATGCTTGCACAACTCGTCCTGACCATTGGCAAGGCGCGGACTTTCGACGAAATCCTGCCGCCGAAGTTTCTCGGCTGCTACGACAGCGAAAAAATTGCATTTGTGCCTTACCACGATATACAGGGTATTTTTTATCAAAACGATTTCAACTGGAACGTTGCGCCTTCCGACCACGACACGAAGGAATTCAAGCAAGTCCATGAGCACATAAAGAAAATCATAGAAAACGATATTCCGTGGGAAACATACCTCTTCGATTTTGAAAAAGACGAAAAAGAAATCCGCCGCTTTATTCGCGAAAATTTTATAGTCGGGAAGTCGGTAACGGCTAAAATAAAGATAGACAAAAACAACTTCATTATCATTTACAACAAGTGGCTTGAAACGGTAAAGCCAACGATTGCTGTAGATTGGGATGTAGTGAAAAAAAACGGGATTATTGATGGCGATTTTTATTTGGCCGATTTGCTGTCGGCTGAAAACAAAACATTGAAAGACAAACTTTTTGTGCTTTTGCACACAAATTATTACGAGGCATACCGCCGCCTTGAAAATGGACTCTTTACTTCGGCAAAGGTTGATTTTAAAGACGACCAAAAGGCATACACGCAGTTTTGGGCAAAATATGAACGTCCACCGCACGAAGATTATTGGGATTACATCATCGAAAGGCGCGATTTGCTTGTGCCGCAGGATGTACGCGAGCGTAAGGGATCATTCTTTACCCCGCAAATCTGGGTAGAGCTTTCGCAGCGATACATTGCCGATGTTTTGGGCGAAGACTGGCAGGACGAATATTACGTTTGGGACTGCGCGGCTGGAACGGGCAACCTCCTCGCCGGACTGACAAATAAATACAATATCTGGGCGTCCACGCTTGACAAAGCTGATGTGGACGTGATGCACGACCGGATAGCCAACGGCGCAAACTTTCTAGAAGACCATTGTTTTCCATTTGATTTCTTGAACGATGATTTTTCCAAATTGCCCGCCGGTTTGAAAAAGATAATTGACGCGCCGGAAGAGCGAAAACGACTTATTATTTACATCAACCCGCCGTATGCGGAAGCAAGTAGCCGAAAAACTATTGTTTCAAAGGGAGAAAACAAATCAAATGTGTCTACGGAAACCAAGATGTATAAAATTTTTAGTCCGATAGCAGGAACAGCGACAAGAGAACTTTTTGCTCAATTCTTCTTAAGGATTTACAAAGAAATACCGGATTGTAAGTTGGCTTCTTTTAGTACATTGAAATATGCTAACTCTCAATATTTTATTAAATTCAGAAACTTTTTTAAAGCGAAATTTGAGAAAGGATTTGTTTGTCCTGCAAATTCCTTTGATAATGTGAACGGAGACTTTCCTATAGGATTTTCCATTTTAAATTTAGCAGATATAAAAGAAATTTCTAAAATAGAAGTAGATGTTTATGATAATAATAGAGAAAAAACTCAAGCATTTTTTATTGGAACAAAGAACTTTTATTCTTATGAAAAAGGAAAGTTTATAATTGACTGGTTGAGAAAATATTATGATAAAAGCAATGTGTTTATTGCATATTTAAGAATGCAAGGTACTGACGTTCAAAATAATTTAGGAGTTTTCGTAACAAATAATCTTTCAAAGAACGACCTTGTTAAACATCTGTACGCCACTATAACAAAAGAGAATTTGATAGAATTTTCAATTTATTTTGCCGTTCGCAAAGTAATTCTTGCCACTTGGCTCAACGATAGAGACCAGTTCCTGTTTCCAAACAAACAATGGGAGAATGACATTGAGTTTCAAAATGACTGTTTAACCTATACGCTGTTCAACAATAATATATCTTCTAAAAATGGCGTAAATCACTGGATACCTTTTACAGAAACAGAAGTAAACTCCCGCGACAAATTCGACAGCCATTTTATGGTTAGTTTTTTAAGTGGAAAAATTGTAAGAAATGCTTATGCGGATTTATTTCGACAGTTGGAAATAGAAAATAAAAAGAAATCAAAAACAGGTTGGAAAGAAGGACAAAAACGCGAATTTTCCGCCGAAGCGCAAGCCGTCTTCGCCGCAGGCAAAAACCTGTGGAAATACTATCACGCACAACCCCAATGCAACGTAAACGCCTCGCTGTACGATATTCGCGAACACTTCCAGGGGCGCAACGACAAAGGCAAAATGAACAACAAATCCGACAACGAAACCTATAATGAACTCATTGGCAGTCTGCGCTCGGCATTGAAAGCTCTGGCAAATAAAATTGAGCCGAAAGTGTATGAATACGGGTTTTTGAGGCAGTAATATGCCCTCGTCGATGCTTGATAAAACTCTAACAAATAACAGTTAGGCTATTCAGAAAACAGTTAAAAAAGAGGCTGCCCTGTTTTAGGGACAGCCTCTTGGGTTTACATTGGCATGCAGTGTTATACCTGCTGTTAATTTCTATCGTAATGCCGCCTGCGCTGCCGCCAAACGCGCAATAGGCACCCGGAAAGGCGAACAGCTCACATAATTTAATCCTATGCGATGGCAAAATTCTACGGATGAAGGTTCGCCTCCATGTTCGCCGCAAATACCGACTTTCAAATCCGGACGCACGCTTCTGCCTTTTTCCGTTGCCATTTGTACCAGCTGTCCTACGCCATTTTGGTCAAGAACCTGAAACGGATCGACTTTCAAAATTTTCTTTTCAAGGTAAACAGGCAGGAACGAAGCTATATCGTCCCGGCTGTACCCGAATGTCATCTGCGTAAGGTCGTTTGTCCCGAACGAGAAAAATTCCGCTTTGCTTGCTATGCGGTTTGCAGTGAGCGCTGCACGTGGAATTTCTATCATTGTTCCGACCTTATATTCTATTGTTTTGCTTGTTTCTTCAAACAGTTTCTGCGCCGTTGCACGAATAACCTTTTCCTGTTCGGCAAACTCGTAAAGGATACCTGTCAGCGGAACCATTATTTCGGGAATTGCCGTAATGCCTTCGTCCTGCAATTCGAGCGCCGCGCCAAGTATTGCGCGCGTTTGCATTTCGGTAATCTCGGGATATGTATTTCCCAGTCGGCAACCGCGATGTCCAAGCATGGGATTTGCTTCGTGCAGCGCATTTACGCGCTCCTGAATTTTTTTGATAGGCACGCCCATGGCATCAGCCATTTCCTGCTGACCTTTTTCGTCGTGAGGAACAAATTCGTGCAATGGAGGATCAAGCAAGCGGACGGTTACGGGAAGATCGTGCATTGCTGCAAAAATTCCCTTGAAATCTGATTGCTGGTACGGTAATATTTTTGCAAGCGCTTTACGGCGACCTTCGGCATCTTCGGCTAAAATCATTTCGCGCATTGCCACGATTTTTTCCTCTTCAAAAAACATGTGTTCGGTACGGCATAATCCTATGCCAACCGCACCGAATTTACGCGCAACAACAGCATCGTGAGGAGTATCAGCATTTGTACGCACTTTTAAGCGTGTATATTTATCAGCCAGCGCCATCAATTCTTCAAAATCGGCATCAAGTTCCGCTTCCCGTGTTTTTACAAACCCCAAATAAATATCGCCTGTAGAACCGTTCAGAGAAATATCATCACCTTCTTTAAGACTTATTCCATCAACAGTCAAAGTTTTTTCCTTATAGTCGATTATCAATGTGCCTGCACCCGAAACACAGCATTTACCCATGCCGCGTGCAACAACAGCCGCATGCGACGTCATTCCGCCGCGAGCCGTAAGTATTCCCTGTGCAGCTGCCATGCCTGCCAAATCTTCGGGCGAAGTTTCGATGCGAACCATTATAACTTTTTCGCCCCGTGCAGCCCATTCGGCAGCATCATCGGCATTAAAAACTATTTTGCCCGAAGCTGCGCCCGGCGAGGCTGCCAGACCTTTTGCAATAACTTTTGCCTTTTTAATGGCTTCCTTATCAAAAACGGGATGAAGAAGTTCGTCGAGTTTATTCGGCTCGCAGCGCAAAATAGCCGTTTCTTCATTAATAATACGCTGATGAAGCATATCTATGGCTATCTTTACCATTGCCGCTCCCGTGCGCTTTCCGTTTCGCGTTTGCAAAAACCATAATTTACCTTCCTGTACGGTAAATTCCATATCCTGCATGTCTTTGTAATGATTTTCAAGTTTTGTTTGCAGAGCATTCAATTCTTCATAAATCGCGGGCATCGATTCTTCCATTGATGGATACTTTTCGGCTCTTGTTTCTTCGGAAATTCCTGCAAGCTTAGCCCAACGCAAAGAACCTTCCTTGGTAATTTGCTGCGGAGTGCGGATACCTGCAACAACATCTTCGCCCTGTGCATTTATAAGATACTCGCCCACAAAAATATCTTCGCCTGTTGCAGCATCTCGACTGAAAGCAACGCCTGTAGCCGATGTTTCTCCCATATTTCCGAATACCATTGCCTGCACGTTGACTGCTGTTCCCCATTCTGCCGGAATACTTTCCATTTTCCGGTAAAGAATAGCGCGGTCGTTCATCCAACTGTCGAATACAGCGCAAATTGCTCCCCAAAGCTGTTCGTATGAATCATCGGGAAAGTCTTTGCCCGTTTGACTTTTAACTGCCGCCTTAAATTTTACTACCAGTTCCTTAAGGTCATCAACCGACAGTTGCGTGTCAAGCTTTACACCTTTCTTTTCTTTCAGTTCTTCAATAATTTTTTCAAAGGGATCGATATCCGTTTTGTTTGCAGGCTTCATTCCAAGAACAACATCGCCGTACATTTGAACAAACCGGCGATACGAATCCCATGCAAAACGGGGATTTCCTGTTTTGCACGCAAGACCTTCAACAACTTTATCGTTCAAGCCGAGATTTAGAATAGTATCCATCATGCCGGGCATTGATGCGCGAGCTCCCGAGCGAACCGATACCAAAAGAGGATTTTCAATATCGCCAAACTTTGATTTCATCAACTCTTCAACGCCCTGTATTGCGTTTTCGACATCCGCTTTGAGATCTTTTACAACCTCATCTTTGCCTACTTCATAATATTCGTTGCATGTTTCGGTTGTAATTGTAAATCCGGGAGGAACAGGAACGCCTATAAGGTTCATTTCGGCAAGGTTAGCGCCTTTGCCTCCAAGTAAATTTTTCATATCCGCTTTGCCTTCGGCTTTACCGTTACCAAAGGTATAAACTCGTTTTTTGTCTGCCATTTTTTTATTTATATTTAGATTATTTATTATTTAGAAATATTCTGTTTTCAAAAAGTTCGCAAAGGTATAAAAATAAATTGAAAGATGATTAAAAATCCATAAACTTCGAGAAATGCGCAGATTCAAGTTATAAATGCAACTTTTTGTAAAACCTTTCTACAGGAGCTTCAAAGTTAAGTAATTTTCTCGGACGCCTGTTAATTTTTATTTGAAAAGATTTGATTTCCTCTTCACTAAAAATATTAAAACTTTGTTTTTCTAATTTCGTAACAGTGGTATCAGTTCTTCAAGAGATGTTTCGCCGTTTTTTATCATTTCCAGTCCGGCATCCTTAAGCGAAATAATACCGCGACTTTTTAACAACGGTTCTATATCCGACTCCGTATTTCGAATAGCAACAGACAGCTCATCATCAATCGGAATTACTTCGTATATTGCCCGCCGTCCGCTGTATCCGGTATAGAAGCATTTGTCGCAGCCTTGCGCCTCGTAATGATAAACTATGTCGTTGCCTGATAATAATTCTTTTATATCACTGCTAAATATTTCCTTTTTTTGCTTGCAATGCGGACACAGTAATCTTATCAGTCGCTGAGAAACGCACATTATCAGTGTATTTGCTATAAGATAAGGATGTATACCCATGTCCGTCAAACGTGTAACACTTCCCCATGCATTGTTTGTATGAATTGTTGAAAATATCAGATGTCCCGTAAGAGAGCTGCGAATAGCAATTTGCGCTGTTTCCGTATCTCTGATTTCTCCAAGCATGATAATATCAGGGTCTTGGCGAAGAAATGTTCGCAAGGCACTTGCAAAAGTAAGACCTATTTCATCCTTAAGCTGCACCTGATTTACTCCTGCAAGCGTATATTCAACAGGGTCTTCTATTGTAAGAATGTTATCCGATTCCTTATTCAATCTTCTTAATGTCGCATATAGAGTTGTGCTTTTTCCAGAACCGGTTGGACCACATATCAATACTATTCCGTGAGGCTTTTCTATTACTTTATAATAATCACCGAGTTGCCGTTCGCTAAATCCAAGATTTGCAAGTTCCAGTAGCTCGATATGTCGGGTCAACAGCCTCATTACTATTTTTTCACCGTATATTGTAGGCAGCGAAGATACGCGTACATCAAACTTTTTCCCGTTACGGTTATACAGAATACGACCATCCTGAGGTAGCCTGCGCTCGGAAATGTCAAGACTGGAAAGAATTTTTATCTGATTCACAAGCGATGCGTAATTGGCTTTTTCGATGACGTATCTTTCCAGTAATTTGCCATCAATACGCAGCCTTATGCGGCATCTTTCTTCGTAACATTCTATGTGAATATCGCTTGCATAGTTGTCAAATGCTTCTTCTATCAATCCCATTAAAAAGCCCTGTCCACTGCCGATTTCCGTAATGGAACGGGAAATATTGCCTTTTTCACGAGAGTCCGTACGGTAATATTGCCTCAACAGTTTTTGTATCTGTTCATCCGAAATAGGAGTAACAGCCGCTTTAATATTATACAGTACATCAATTTCCTGACAGGTGTAATCATATTGTCTGCCATCCTGCCCGTAGCACAGTAAGGTATCCTTTTCCATATCATAGGGAACCAGCAAATATTCCCACGCCTGTGCAGATGTAAGCATTTGTATGAGTTCTATGTCTATATGCTGTTTTATTGCAGTCATATCAAAACTTTAAGTGCTACATATACAGACAGTAAGCAGCCGGATATTCCGACTAACGGGACAGTTCGTTTTTTATGTATTATAACATAAGTTATCGACCACCATGCCAGAGATACAAGACACGAAGCGATTAAAAAATATATAAAGTTATCAGATTCAAATACAGGAGTCAATGCAATAAAAAACAGTGCATCTCCCATCCCCGTGTAATGTTTTACCGAAGAAATTTTCTTGTTTTTTATGTAAACGTACAATAATACGCCCAAAAACATATATATCAGTATTGCAATGTTAAAAACAAGATTTATCATAAAAATATTTACTCCGAACAAAGTAACTGCAACCAATACGGCACAGGCAGCTAACATGATCAGCCATATCAATGCCACCTTTCTGCGGTAAAAGTCGCTTATGATCATCGGAAGTAAGGGAATGAGAAGCAATAACAGTATATATCTTGATGCATCCATAGAAACATTAATCCTTCACTTTTTCCAAAAGTTTTTTATCATGATCTATTTCCCAGACATTAAAAATTCCATCGCCATCAAAATCAACAACAGCTGTTGCAGTGGCTTTAAATCCCTGCTCCGATGCTTCTATTATTTCAATGAGATAATTTGCATTACCTCCATCGGATACCAGCGGCTGCTGTTCAAATCCTATTTCTTCCAGCGATGAAGAATAGCGGGAATAAGTATAAAAATGGTTTTTTTCGAGCGTATGCAAAAAAGCCAGCTGCTGTTGCGCTTCCGTACTTTTAGCACGCGAAATCAGCGGCATTAGATTTGGCAATGCAACAAGTATTAAAATACCTATAATTACCAACACTATCAGTAATTCAGCAAGTGAGTATGCTCTAAAATTTTTTTTCATAATATTTTTATTAAAATGGACATAAAAAGTTTTGACTTTACAAATAACATAAATTATTTACACTGTTTGAAAATAAATGCAAGTTTATACAAAAAAAAGGATATTTAAAAATATTTTTTTGTATTTTTTTTATTTTTGCATTATAATTACCTGTATATTAATATGATTTGCATTTTAAGCATTACTACCATATTCCTATAAAAATCGGGTTACTGTTCAAAATAAGGCTGTGTTTAAGTTCAAAAATATTTTTATTGCCTGAATGTTTTTTCCGGATGAACAGCCGTAAAATATCGGGGATTATTATATCATAACACAAAGAGTCGCCGCAAAAACGACAACTCTTTGTATTCATTAAAGCTAAATATTATAAGATTACTTATAACAATATCGGATATTCGCATCCTATTCAAAGAATCTTGGCGATCTTGCAAATATTCTTTGCGGTCTGCTCAAGCGAATGCCCAGCATTATTTCATGCGTGTTGCCGGCGCTTTTTCCTATCTCTCCTATATTGTAATCAAACGAATATCCTAACCGCAACCATCCCATTAAGTCGATACCTACCATACCTACCACCGATTCCGATTTAAAATTATCATCTACCCTGTAGCTCGCTCCAAACCATGCTCTGTTTCGATAAAACAGCACAAAATTACTTTCGATATGAGTCGATTTTTTACTGTTTTGCGCAAACAGTGCAGGCACCAAATCGAAATCCACTCCCAATGGAAACCTGTATTTAATGTATCCATAGAAATGATGTCCCATATCAGTATCAGTAGCTTTATTCGCCGTAGTATTCAAGTGAGTTACGGATACGCCGACTGTAAATTTTTCCATGTTGAATTCCATCCCAAAGTCAACATCTGCCGACCATTTATTCTCCTGTTTATCCGGCACAGATCCAACGTCATCTCCTTGAGTATCATCACGTAGAATTTTTTTTGTCCAGTCAATATTTCTGTTCAAAATGCCGCCGCTCAAGCCGAATGAAATATATGCTCCCGGAGTAATATGCAAATGATAGGCGTATGATAATTTAAACAGCATATTGCGTTCCAAGCCAAGCTTATCGTTTATTGCCACTATTCCCAAGCCAGATTTCAATTCGGAAAAATAAGCGTGTGCCGTCAAAAGCATTGTTTGCGGCGCGTCGGTAAAACCTTGCCACTGGTCGCGCCAGTGTCCGTATATGTTGACATACTGCGATGCCCCCGTAGATGCCGGATTGTAAGTTGTTCTATTAAACATGTGCTGACTCATCTGTATGTCGGTTTGACCCGCCATGCACAGCGGCAACATCAGCACCATTATTATTATAAGACTTTTCTTCATATCGTTATATTTTAATATTTCCGTTAAAACCGCATCAATATTGTATGTATATTTTCTTTCAGTAGC
>JAIRZQ010000064.1 GCA_031267135.1 Prevotellaceae bacterium | reverse complement strand
GTTAGTCTATTTGGATTGCGGCATAAATCAGCTGACAGGCTTGGATGTAAGCAATAACACTGCAATAAAGCAATTGTATTGCGATGAAAATCAATTTAGCGCAACAGCCTTGAATAGTGTGTTTACGGCATTGCCAAGCCGTGTTCCAAGTGATTATGCGAGGATTTATATTGCAGAAAATCCCGGCACGTCTGCCTGCAACACAAGCATAGCCACCGCTAAAAATTGGACTGTTGTTAACGAATAAAAGTCAGAAGAAATAAGAACCCTCGCCGGCACAAGACGCTGCTTCGTGCCGGTTATCAATAGCCACCGCCCGCAAAGTTATTTTGTGGGCGGTGGTTTTGTGGGGCAAACCTCATTTTACCTAATTTTAACAACAAAACAACCGCAGTAGAGTGGGGAATCCACACAAAACAAAACCTCATTTTGCGATATGCGACGGTCGAATATCGCATATCGAGTATCAATGTGTGGTTGTCCTGTCAGGAAAATGAGTCGGAAATGAGGTTTTTAGAAGGGGTGTTGATTGTTGGATGTTGCGGTTGTCGGCAGATCCCTCGACTTCGCTATGTTCCGCTCGGGATGACGGCGCTTTTGGATAGAGGATGGGTGTGCGGCGGCTTCGCAGCAAGTCGGAAGACTTGCTGCTATCTTCGACGTAGCGTCCCGCTACGCCGAACGGAGGGTATTAATCAATCCAGACATAAAACCATGCAAATATTAAAAAATTTTATTCTCTCTTCTTTTGTCTTGATACAAAAGAAGAAAAAAATCAAGGCTTATACTTCCCGGCGACCCGCTAACGGCTCAACGGCTAACGGAATTAATGTCTCGCTTCGCTTTGACGGAATTCCGTTTTAACGCCCTCTGCGCCGAGCGGGTTCCCCGCCTGTGAAGTCTATGCCGTTTTTATTTGTCAATCAATTTTTGTTCTCGCATACAGGTAAATTTTTCAACTGATCAACATGCAGAAAAATTAATAGCACGTTGAGCAGGCGGCGTTTCCACAAGTCACAGCCGTAACTCGGAGTTACCGTATAGCGTCGGCTGCTCTTGACCTTTTGGTTAATTTGTGTCAAGACAAAAGAAATAACAGGAAAAATATCTTTATTATCTTTTCTTTCTGAAAATATACTTTTTAAGGGATGACTAATTAAACCGAAATTTTACTCAATATCATTACTGTTCAAATCCTTTACAAAAAATCTAATGCGCCTGGTATTTCCGGCGTCATCAACCAAAATGAGCCGGTGTTCGCCTGCGTCCGGTTTTACGGCAAGCTGATGATAAATTTTCGTTGTGCCTGCGTATTCATTATCAATATGCCAAAAAACAGTGGCATCTGCATTTCTATGCACAGCCTGAAATACGACATTGCCAATGTTTCCGTCTATCTGTTTTGTCATTACTATTTCGCTGTCGGGCGCGGGATAAATCACATCTATGGGCGATGATTCCTCATCTTCGCAACCGTGCATAAATGGCGGCAGCTGACGATAATCGTGATGCTTTGCCTTATAATACCATTCCTGCACAGGCGGCAATACAAACCACGATTTGTTTACCATTTCGCTTAAAGCCGCACAGTTGGAATTTACCTGATATGTTTCATCACTGTTCAAATGTACAAGTTTATGGTAAGGACACACAGGCGACATATGAGCGGAATTTACCAGCCACACGCTGTCAATATTTTCGCATATGGCTGATGCCCGATACCCGCTTTTGTTGCATACAGCAATTTTGGTCATTTCGTCGTAAGGCTGTTCGAACCAGCGCTGCGATTTTGGCAAAATATCAAAAAGATCAAATAATATCGGAGCGGCATAACTTACGCCTGTAAGCAAATGGCGTCCTTCTCCACTTGCATTTCCGACCCAAACGCCAATAGCAAAATCGGGAGTAACACCAACAGCCCAGGCGTCGCGATTGCCGAAACTTGTTCCTGTTTTCCATGCAATTTTCTGACTCGATGAAAACGATTTCCACGAAGATTCTTCTTCGGGACGATTCAGGTTTGATAATGAATTTAACGTTTGCCAAATCGCTGCCGCGCTTATTATTTCTGCATCCTGCAAAGCACCCTTTTCCTTTTTATCTTTCACTGTAAATTCGGCTTTTTGCCTGTCGGCAGAATTATATTTGCCGTTATTATTACTGAAATTATTTAATATTCGCGAAAAATATGCATAAATATTGGTAATATCCCAAAGGCTGACTTCGGCGCCGCCAAGTATAAGCGATAATCCATAATGATTTGCCGGCTTTTTCAATGTTGTTATGCCAAGATAGCGCAATAAATAATGGAATTTTTCGATATTGTAATTATACAGCATTCTTACCGAAGGCACGTTCAGCGATCGCTCCAAAGCTCTGTGAGCAGGTACGGCTCCATCAAAAGTTTTATTGTAATTTTGAGGTGAAAATCCCGAAATGTGCATGGGTACATCAGCAACAAGCATGTCGGGCAGTAATGAGCCTTCATCAAGCATTGCTGCAAAAAGAAAAGGCTTAAGAATACTTCCCGAACTTCGCGGCGAGGTAATTATGTTGACATGCTCTCCATTTTCCTGCTTATTTATATCGCCTGCATTGCCAACATAAGCGAGCACCGTATTGCTGCGTACATCAATTATCAATGCAGCTGCATTGTTCACGCTGTTTGCCCGATATTCGTCGGCATGACGGTTCAATATTTTCGTTGCCCTGTTTTGATATTCGAGATTTATAGTAGCAGTGATTTTTCTGCCTCCGTTTTTCTTTGCAATTTCATCAAACAGGTGCATTGCCTCCATCGGCAAAGGCAAAGGTTCTTCGGGAATATTTTCAGCTTTTGCCAAGCGCAAGTCTTCGTCCGACAAGTAATTCCTTTGATATAGTCTGTCTAACAGGCTGTTCCGTTTTTTTAGCAGCTGTTCTCTGTTTTTGGACATGTGTATAAGCGATGGCGAATTTGGCAATACGGCAAGCATTGCAGCTTCAGCCCACGACAGTTCGTGTGCCGAACGTCCGAAATACCTCCACGAGGCAGCTTCAATGCCAACAACATTTCCTCCAAACGGAGCATGAGATGCGTACATGGCAAGTATTTCATTTTTTGTATATTTCATCTCCAAACGTATTGCCAGTACCGTTTCGATTAATTTTTCCCTAACCGTGCGATTTTTACCTTTTCTGGCAAGGCGAACTACTTGCATTGTAATTGTACTGCCGCCTTCGCGTATTTTTCCATGCTTCATATTGTGCAGCAAAGCGCGTCCTGTTGAAATAATATCAAAGCCTGTATGGGCATAAAATCGATGGTCTTCAAATTCGATTAGGGCAATTTTATATTTTGCAGGCAAGCTGTCGATTTCAGGAAATCGCCACTGCCCGTCGGCGGCAACTTTTGCGCCAATCAGTCTGCCGTCTTTATCGCTGACTGTTGTCGAATAAACATTATCAAACAATGTTTCGGGTATGCAAAAATAAAACCATAATAAAAATAAAAATGCCAATATAATCTTATAATGTCTTTTTATAAAACACAAAATACTAGTAATCAATATTTTATTATTTATCAATATCTTCATTCAAAATTTATTTATGCAAAGGTAATAAATAGTCGCTCCTTAAAATAAATTTCTTATAAAGATTTGTCATATCATTCCCGTCAAATTGATAACCTCGAGCCGGGTTACGCTTGCGCGAGGTTACATTTAAAACACCTGACATTACGACAAACGTAGGAATCTGTGAAATTTGCTGTAATTTTATATAAGCAATTTCAAGAATTTTCCCATTTATCTTTGTCAGACTGTTTCCTTTTCTTGTTTTCGGCTCTATTTATCAGATATATGCCGGCGCCTATTATGCCGATATATACAAAAAGTTGCCTGACTGCCATAGGATTACTTCCATTGCTTGCTCTTATTATGCCGCCCATAAGCGCCAATATTCCGATTATTACAAGAAATATTCCAAAACCTTTCATTGTTTTTCTTCCTTTTTATTTATGTCAATAAATTCCGGTGATTTTTTCTTTGAACACAATATTATTATCAAACCGATTATCGGTGATAAAAATAAACAAAAGAAAAGCCCCCAGCCGTATCCTATCCTGCGATTAACTCCAAGCAGCGGAATTACAAACGAAATAATTAATGCTAAAACTATTACTGTCGAATCATTTCCCATTTTTTAATATTTTAAATGTTAATATTTAATTGCTGTTTTGCCTGTTCTTTTAACTCCAAAAGTTTTTTGTAATTATGTCTGTTTTTTGAAACTGCCTGAGATATTTCATTTGCAGTACTGTTTTTTTCGGCATCATTGGGAAACAGATCGGGATGGCATTTCTTTTTTAATTCATCGTATAACTGTTTTGCCTGAAAAGAACTTTTAATAATATTGTCAAAATCTATTTCTCCTGCCAGTACGTTTTGTCTGAACTGTTCCTTATCGGATAAATCATGTTTTCTTTTCATCATTTTGTATAAAAGAAAATATTACTGTCCGCTAAAACTTTTTTGAGTGCACAAAATCAGGGCTGATTTCTAAAAGATAGAAATCAGCCCTTTTTTGGTTAATTTTGCGTTATCGAGCTAAAAAAATAAACCAATGGGCAAAAGT
>JAIRZQ010000053.1 GCA_031267135.1 Prevotellaceae bacterium | reverse complement strand
TTAACCAACCGAAGCGTAAGCGAAGCTCGCGAACACCAAATAAAAAATAAAACAGCGTGAGCAAAAGGTCAAGAGCAGCCGACGCTATACGGTAGCTCCGATTTACGACTGTGACTTGTGGGAACGCCGCCTGCTCAACGTGCTATTAATTTTTCTGCATGTTGATCTGTTGCAAAATTTACCTGCACGCGAAAACAAAAGTTGATTAGAAAATAAAAACGGCATAGACTTCGCAGGCGGGGAACCCGCTCGGCGAAGACGGCGTTAACACGGACTACCGTCAAGCGAAGCGAGACATTAATTTCGTTAGCCGTTGAGCCGTTAGCGGGTCGCCGAGAACCGAGTTTACGAGTTCGCCGAAGGCAACGCTCGCCTTGATTTTTTGCTTCTTTTGTATCAAGACAAAAGAAGAGAAACTAAGATTTTATTTTGCAAGGTTTCCCTCTGATTTTCATTCATAATTATTTATTAATAAATGTTTTACGACTTTTTAAGGAGCAGCGATTATAATGATTATCCATCATTACAAACTGCGGAAAATAAAGCGGTAAAACAAAGCAAACCAAAATTGTTACAAACGGTCGGTAATTTTAACAGCAAAATATATGCAGGCGAAAAAATAACACATGACAATCCTGAAATGACACGCGTATTTTTTCCCGCAAGCAGAATGTAATAAAAATCAAAATCCCGATAGCCGACCGGCATTTCGGGATTTTGGAGTTATGGAGAATTTGGGGGTTCTGTGTTAAATTGAATTTTTCTAAATAAAAATCAAAAAGTATTTTTTAATAATAAAACGGGTATGTAATACTTTCTTCAAGGTATGTAACGGTTTTAGTATCTTGAGCAAAAACTACACTTATCGGAGATGCGGATCCTCCGAATAAAGGTGCTGTCAGAACCATTGAACCGCTTGCAAAATAGTAATAGTTATAATCATCAGAAGCCAACCTGTATACACCAGCAGTAAGTTCATTGGTAACAATTTGTGAAAACAACCCATATTCGGAATGATTGCCCGATAATGCGCCTCCGGTGATTTTCCAGTCATTAATTAAACCGTTTGAATACTGAATATCAAATGTATAGATGGCATTCAAAGATAAATCGTTACTTTCTTCCCCCCAGCCGAACATGTTTGTTTCTACTGTACGGGATGTTTCGGTATCGGATGTTGAATTGTTGGTTACGTTAATTGTACCGAAAAATTTAAGCGTACTTTTCGATATTGCTATTTTGGAACAGTCGATTGTTTTTACAACGTCGTTATCCAGAAGAGAGCCATCAAAGGTAACAGTTATTGAGTCTTTAAGAAAAGTGTCTTCGCTTCTGAAGCCAGACTTCCATCCGACAGTATCGCCTGCCGTATTTTTAAGAATTTCAACTGTCTGCTCTAATGTTTCTCCTTTGGCAATTTTTGTAGATATATATTCCTCATAAGCAAAAATTTCAAATAATCCCTTTGTCATCAAATTCGAAACTCCAAATGCAAGTGTTGACTGGTCGGTAAATTTCATCGGCTCCACGTCCTTATTGCACGAAGTAATGCCTAATGCCGAAATTGCTAAAAATGCAACTAAAATATTTTTTTTCATCTTTTTCATTTTTTATTTTCTATTTTTAATTAAACAATATTTTTTATTTTTATATATTACTGTAGTAAGTAGTCTGTTCGTTTCCTCTGTATTTCACTGTTCGTCCCGATTGTGAGTATTCTATTTCCACAGGAAACTTTTCTCCGTATTTGTCGATGATAATTATAATTTTTCCATCAACAATATTAAATGTTTTTATATCAGTTTTGATATTTTCAGTTATTGTATGCTTATAATTACCTGAAAGTTTGTTGTAACCATAACCCGAGCCTGAAAATATCATTTGCGCAGGAACATTTTCCCGTGCAAAATTATAGTCGATAACATAATCGGAATTAACAACAATATCAGGAACTGATGACAAACTGGTATCGGTATATCCGAAATCTTCTGTATGAATACCGTATTTTTTGCCTTGATTAGATACGCTGTTCATATTTTCCATGGTAAAAGAACCGAACAGCTGCATCCATATATTTTTGTAATACTGAATTTTTAATCCGGAACAGTCAACGTTTTTCATTTCGTTACTGTTTGTATTCTGTTCCAGATATTCGACGGCAATTTTCCCCGATAATAAATACGTGTCAAACACTGATTCCCACTTGTTTTCTTCTTCGTTTACTATGACGCCTATTGCTATTCCGATTTTCAATCTGTCCGATATATCTTCCACTTCTTTGGAAATAACGCCTATGGTTTTTATAACTGCTTCTATTTCGTTTGCAATAACAACATCTTCCTGTAACGCGATTTTTGAATCAAACTCATCTTTTACGCATGACACACAGCAGAAAACCATTGCTATTACTGCGAATAACAATCGTTTAATGTTGAATATGTATCTATCGTTTTTCATTATATACTTTTTCCCTTTTCTATATAGATGCAAAAAGTGGTCAAAACGATGCAACGACCCCCCAACTTTTAACCATTTTTAACGAAAAATGCCTTAATCGGCAATATTAATACCTGTAATGTTCGGCTTTGAATGGTCCGTCAACAGGTACTCCGATATACTCTGCCTGCTTTTGCGACAGGGTTGTGAGGCAAACTCCAAGTTGATGCAGATGCAAACGTGCAACTTCTTCGTCAAGTCGTTTTGGAAGACGGTAAACATCGATATCCAGATCCTTTGTCCACAGTTCGATTTGCGCGAGCGTTTGATTTGTGAACGAGTTGCTCATGACAAACGATGGATGTCCCGTTGCGCATCCGAGATTTACCAAACGACCTTCAGCCAGGAGAAAAACTGAATGCCCATCGGGAAAAACATACTTATCTACCTGTGGCTTTATCTGAATTTTCGTTACCGATTTATCGCTTTCGAGCTGCTGTACCTGAATTTCGTTGTCGAAATGTCCGATATTGCATATAATCGACTGGTCTTTCATCTTTTTCAGGTGTTCGTATGTAATAATATCGCAGTTTCCTGTTGCCGTAACATAAATGTTTGCTTCGTCGAGAGTCTGTTCAACGGTTTTAACTTCAAAGCCTTCCATTGCCGCCTGCAATGCGCAAATCGGGTCTGTTTCGGTAACAATAACGCGCGCGCCGTAAGCCCGCATCGAACGTGCGCAACCTTTGCCCACATCGCCGTATCCGCAAATAACTACAACTTTTCCTGCTATCATAACATCTGTGGCTCGTTTAATTCCATCTGCAAGCGATTCGCGACAGCCGTACAGGTTGTCAAATTTGCTTTTTGTAACAGAATCGTTGACGTTGATTGCCGGAATCAATAACTTGCCCGCTTCTTTCATTTGGTATAAACGATGCACGCCTGTTGTGGTCTCTTCCGATACGCCTTTCCATTCTTTCACCGTTCGATGCCATTTACATGAATCTTCGCCTAAAATTGATTTGAGAGTATTATTTATAACCTGCTCTTCGCAGCTGCTTGCTTTCATGTCAAGTATCGACGCATTTATTTCGGCGTCAAAGCCTTTGTGTACAAGCAAAGTTGCATCTCCGCCGTCATCAACAATTAAATTTGCGCCCTTGTTACCGGGAAAAGTTAACGCCATCGCCGTACACCACCAGTAATCTTCGAGCGATTCGCCTTTCCATGCAAATACGGGAATTTCTGCTGCTGCAATGGCTGCCGCTGCGTGATCCTGCGTTGAAAAAATATTACAGCTGCACCAGCGAACATCTGCTCCAAGTTCTGCAAGCGTTTCAATAAGCACGGCGGTTTGGATTGTCATGTGCAGCGAACCCATAATGCGCGCGCCTTTCAAAGGTTTTTGAGATGAATATTTTTTACGGATTGCCATTAGTCCCGGCATTTCCTTTTCTGCAATTTCTATTTCCTTACGTCCCCAGTCGGCAAGACTGATATCTGCCACTTTATAAGTTATTGAATTGTCTATAAACATATTTTTTTGTTTTTTTTAATTAAGTTGCAAAAGTACAAAAAATAATCGCTAATTTTAAAAATAATCGTTACTTGCGAATAAAATTCGCAGATTCAAGTATTCAATGCAACTTTTTGTAAAACCTTTCTATCTGCGCCTCAAAATTAAGTAATTTTCCTTGTCAACTGTTAATTTTGATTTGAAAAGATTTGATATCAAGGTCATTAAAATCATTAAAGATTTGTTTTTTAGAGATATATTGCCTTATCAGCCTGTTTGTATATTCATTTAGTCCTCTCTCCCACGAAGGAATAAGGATGGGCTAAGAAGAAAGTCGCATTTAGATTTTTAGCAATACATTTATGTTCGTAAAACTCGCTACCATAACGCCCTCTCGACCAGCGCGTCCAACAATCTGTTCGGGCGACCCAGTTCCCTGTTTATAACCTATTTGTCCTTCATTATTACTACACAAATCTCTTTTCCTGCACATCCTGCTTTCAATATCCATACAATCGTGTACCTTTGTTCCTGAGTTAAATGTTTCTTTTTTATTCATTGTAACAACTAAAATAAGACATTTTTCTTATTTCAGTTGTATGTACTGGTTGAACCTGTATTATTGTTGTAAAGAGATTGTTAATTGACAATTATTCCGTATCTGCGGCAGTTATTATGAATTAAAAAACTGATTTTGTCATAAATTAAATATTTTTTATCCGTTATTTTTTTACTTTTGCACAAATTTTTGAAGATGCAAATTATAAAATATACAATATTCATTTTTGCAGTGCTTATATTTGCAGGCTGCGCCAATTTTAATGATGTGAGCATAAATATAGACGGCAGCAATATGAAAATAAACTCGGTAAAAGGTTCGCGCTTCAAACTCAACATACCTGTTGAAATTGACAATCCTACAGCAAAAAAACTACTGCTGAAGAAAATAAATTTCGATGTTCGCAAAAACGGATATAACTTTGCAAGATTAGAGATGAACGAGAGTATTGAAATTGCAGATAATACAAAAGAAAAATACACTGTTGTGCTTAACGGAAAAATTGTTGATCCAATGGGTATGATATTTTCAGGTTTCAGTTTTAAAAATACGCCAAACGAGAATTATACGTTAAACGGATTTGTAAAAGCGGGAACAAAAACATTCAGCAAAAAAATAAAATTTAAAAACGTTGATTTCTCATCATTAATAAATTCATTTGAAAAAACAGAGCATAAATAAAATAATTCCTCATACATGAAAAACAAATTATTGATATTGATATTATTCGGAACATTTACAACGTACTCGGCAAAATCGCAGATAGCTGAAACCGATTCTGTATTTGTAAAATTAGATTCGACATTTATAAGTATAATTGATGAACTGGAAAACTCGTCGCAGGGCAAAATAAAAATAAATCAGAATGCGAATATTTCAGAAGTCTTATCGCTACACAGTAGCGAAAATTTTAAAAATCAGAAAATAGCAGGATACCGAATATGCATATTTCGCGATAATAAACAGAATTCTCGCGCTGTAGCATTGCAGACAAAGCAGGATTTCAAATTATTTTATCCGGACATTCCCGTATATCTGGAATATAAAAATCCTTATTTCTGCCTTTATGCAGGCGATTTCAGAACAAAAGAACAGGCTGAAAAATTTAAACGTGAAATAAGCGCAAAATATCCAAAATCGTGGCTGATAAATGAACCTAAAATAAACCTTCCATCGTTATGAGCGACCGGATAAAACACGAATGCGGCATTGCTCTTATACGTTTACGCAAGCCACTTGAATATTATCATCAAAAATACGGAACATGGACTTACGGCATTCAGCGACTGTATTTGCTGATGGAAAAACAGCACAATCGCGGACAGGATGGAGCAGGAGTTGCAAGTTTGAAACTCAATCCGCATCCGGGTAAAAGTTATATTCACCGCTCGCGTTCAAACGATAAATCGTCATTGAGCGATGTATTTGATTTCATAACAAGTTCAATAAAGGTAAATTCGGCGCAGGTAGAAGATCCCGTATGGGCGAAAGAAAATTTGCCATTTGCCGCCGAATTATATCTCGGACATTTGCGTTACGGAACTTTCGGCGGTAATTCTATCGACCATGTACATCCGGTGATGCGGGCAAGCAACTGGCTTTCGCGAAATCTGGTTGTTGCAGGAAATTTTAACCTCACAAACACAGACGAAATTTACAATCAGCTTTTGAATATCGGGCAGCAGCCGCGCGAAATTTCAGACGCAGTTACCATACTTGAAGAAATCGGTTACTATCTCGACGAGAGAAATAACAGTCTTTATGAAAAATATAAAGAGCAGGGATTGACAAAAATAGAAGCATCAAAGCGCACTTCAGACGAAATTGATGTTGTCGGCGTTCTTAAACGCGCAACACGAAGATTCGACGGCGGCTATGTAATTGCAGGAATGATAGGCAATGGCGATGCTTTTGTAATTCGCGACCCGAACGGGATTCGTCCTGCATTTTATTATGTAAACGATGAAATTATTGCCGTTGCTTCCGAACGTCCCGTACTGCAAACTGCCCTTGATGTTCGCACTAACGGTATCAGCGAAATTCCATCAGGTGCAGCGCTGATTATAAGTAAAGACGGAAATTGCAGAACAGAGCAAATTCTTCCTGTTCGCGAAAAAAAATCGTGTTCGTTCGAGCGCATTTACTTTTCGCGCGGAACAGACAAGGAAATATATCGCGAACGCAAAAAACTTGGCGAGCTGCTTACCGATTCAATATTGAAAGCCATTGATTACGATTTGGATAATACCGTTTTTTCGTTTATTCCGAATACTGCCGAAACAGCATTTTTCGGAATGTTGAAAGGTATCGAAGATTTTATGCTGCGCGACAAGCAGCGGCAAATAATAGAATCGCACAAGTTGCTCAATTACGACGAGCTTTGGAATATAATAACCAAACGACCTCGGTATGAAAAAATTGCCGTGAAAGATGCCAAGTTGCGAACTTTCATTACCGAAGGCGAGGCACGTACAAATCTTGTAGAACATATTTACGACGTTACTTATGGAGTAATTCGGCGCAATCAGGACAGTCTTGTAATTATCGACGATTCTATTGTTCGCGGTACAACCCTGAAACGCAGCATAATCAGTATTCTCGACAGGCTGGAACCGCGCAAAATAGTAATTGTAAGTTCGTGTCCGCAAATTCGCTATCCCGACTGCTACGGAATAGACATGTCGCGGATGAACGAATTTTGTGCATTCCTTGCTGCAATAGAACTGCTCAAGGATAACGGCAAAAAACATGTAATCGACAATGTTTATCATCGCTGCAAAGAGCAGGAAAATCTCAACAAGGAAGAAATAGTGAATCATGTGAAAGATATTTATTCGCCTTTCACCGATGAACAGATTGCCGTTAAAATTGCTCAAATGCTAAAACCTGAAAATGCCAAAGCCGAAGTGCAGCTCGTATTTCAGTCGGTTGAAAATTTGCACGCAGCCTGTCCGGAACATGCGGGCGATTGGTATTTTACTGGCGACTATCCTACTCCCGGCGGAAATAAGGTTGTAAACAAAGCTTTCATAAACTATTATGAAGGCAAAAATGACAGACCATATTAATGTATTTGACTTTTATTTCACAAGTACGTAAGTTGGTTTAACAATACCAAGCTTTTTTATCAATAAATGAAAATAAATTTTGATGCGTCAGCCTTGGTTGCTAATTATTCACTCATGTTACGCACCATCGGTCAGGGTCTTGCAGTCCTGAAAGGACGTGATTTTCATAACCGCAGGTCTCGACCTGCGGGAAAAGCATGTGTAATGAATAACTGCCTGAAAAGCAGGACTTTCTTTCGTTCAGTTTGTTGTGCCTATCAGGCAATGCGACTTTGACTGTAATGCTTAACATGAACTTATAATGCTAAATTTGTAGCGCTTTTTAGAATTACGTACCGAATTTAATTCTTATCCGCCTTTGCATAAATTTTCATGTAATTTGCATTGTAACGGTCAAATTTTATTTTTTGAATAGAAGCAAATAAATTTCCATCCGCATGGAGGAAAATTTTCGCTTAGGAGAAAAATAATTTTCATTTAGGAGAAAATTTATTTTCATTTAGAAAGAAATTTACGCGCATCCGTGAAGAAATTTATATCCATATAGAAAAAGAAGAAAAACGGACTGACATGCGAAAAAAGAAAGTGTGTCAAAAGCTCCATTTCGTCATTGCGAACGAAGCGAAGCAATCCGGAAATCATTAAACAACCAATATTTTTATAACCTGCCTGTATCGCTGATGCAGAAATGTTTTTAAGCAAATCAAAAAAAATATTATTTCGGTTTTAGTATATTTTTCGTACATTTGTGCGATTTTTAAAAATTAAAACAAAAAATATGATATTAGTTGCCGATAGCGGTTCTACAAAAACAGGCTGGTGCGTGATTGATTCATGCGAAAATTATAATTATATCGAAACAATCGGGCTGAATCCATGTCTCCAATCGGAAGAAATTATTTTGAATGAATTGCAAACAAATCTCCTGCCGCAAATCACTTGCGAAATAACTGAAATTTTTTATTACGGTACAGGCGTAACATCAGAAAAGCAAATTGTAATGACCGAAATTTTGAAAAAAGTTTTTCCGCAGGCAACAAAAGTTGAAGCATGGTCTGATTTGCTTGGAAGCGCGCGTAGCGTATGCGGAAATGGTGCAGGAATTGCCTGTATTCTCGGAACAGGTTCAAATTCGTGCCTGTTTGACGGGAAAAACATTATTGATGCTGTAAGTTGCGGCGGATATATTCTTGGCGACGAAGGTAGCGGAGCAGTACTCGGGCGTAATCTTCTGAATGCTTTTCTTAAACGCGACTTGTCGGAAAAAATTCACAGCGATTTAGTCAAAAATCATAATCTTTCGTATGGGTATATTGTCGAAAAAGTTTATAAAACGCCAATGGCAAACACATGGATGGCAGGTTTTACAAAATACCTAAATGAAAATCAGAACGAACCCTGTATCCGTAAAATTATAGTAGAAAGTTTTAATGCATTTTTTGAAAAAAATGTTGAAAAATATGCCGATTATAAAAAATATCAAGTGCATTTTATAGGTTCAATAGCATATCATTTCAAACCGATACTGGAAGAAATTGCCAAATGCAGACAAATCACAATCGGCAATATAATACAAGCGCCTGTAACAGAACTGGCAAATTATCACAAAAAATATTCATTTAATTGATAAACTAAATAATAGCAGCATAAATGCAAAAAGTTACAGAACAGTCGTCGCACTATGACAATCTTGAGCAAATGAACACTCATGATTTGCTTGCAAATATCAATGACGAAGACAAAAGCGTTCCTCTTGCAGTAGAAAAATGTATTCCTGAAATTGAAAAATTAGTTGATGGAATAATCGACCGTATTCGTCGGGGCGGACGTTTGTTTTACATAGGAGCAGGAACAAGCGGACGTCTTGGCATTCTCGATGCGTCCGAGATTCCTCCTACTTACGGAGCGCCGTTTGAACTGATTATAGGGCTTATTGCAGGCGGCGACACCGCAATTCGTCGAGCAGTAGAATCGGCTGAAGATAAAATCGACGGCGCATGGAAAGATATGGCTCAATACAGTCCGACAGCCGACGATATTCTGGTTGGAATTGCCGCATCGGGAACAACGCCTTATGTGATAGGTGGACTGCGCGATGCTCGAAATCACGGATTGCTCACGGCAAGCATAACCTGTAATCCCGATTCGCCTGTAGCCGCCGAAGCCGAAATAAAAATCGAAGTTATTGTCGGTCCCGAATTTGTTACCGGAAGTACGCGGATGAAATCTGGAACGGCACAGAAACTTGTGCTTAACATGATTTCGACAGCAACTATGATACGGCTCGGAAAAGTGAAAGGCAACAAAATGTTCGACATGCAGCTTTCAAACGCAAAACTTGTTGACCGCGGAAGCCGAATGATAGCCGGTGAAACAGGATTATCATACGACGAATCCAAACGGCTGTTGTTGCTGTACGGTTCTGTTCGCAATGCGGTAAACGAATTTAATAAATCGAAAAAGCCATAACCAAACCGAATGGATAGCGAACTTTCGTCGATATTGCTCAATTCTGCCGTAGATGAATTTGCCAAACTGCCGGGCGTAGGAAGAAAAACCGCTTTGCGTCTGGTCTTGCACTTGTTGAAACAGCCTGCAGAAGATGTCGAAAAGTTTGGAAATGCATTTATCAAACTTCGAAACGAGATAAAACACTGTAAAATATGCAATAATCTTTCCGATAGCGATATTTGTGAAATCTGTTCGAATCAGCGTCGCAGTCAAAGTATAATTTGCGTTGTAGAAAGTATTCGCGATGTTTTATCTATCGAGCGGACTCAACAGTTCAACGGACTGTATCATGTTTTGGGCGGTATAATTTCGCCAATGGATGGAATTGCGCCAAGCGACTTGAATATCGACCTGCTTGTGCAGCGCATTAAAAACAGAAACGTGAAAGAAGTTGTGCTTGCACTGAACACAACGATGGAAGGTGAAACAACCTGTTACTATCTGCACAAAAAGATATCAGCCTTGAATATTGAAATAACTGCGCTTGCGCGCGGAGTAAATTTTGGCGATGAACTTGAATATACGGATGAACTGACTTTGGGAAAATCAATACTTAACAGACAGCCATTTATAAAATAACAAAAATAAATATCACAAATTTTTAAAATATGTAAAACAATGAATGCAACAATCTTACTAATCACATTTTTTGCCTACACGGCATTGCTTTTTTTCATAGCTTGGGCAACATCGCGCAAAACAGACAATCAGTCGTTTTTTACCGGAAACAGGAAGTCAAACTGGTTTCTGGTGGCTTACGGAATGATTGGCGCATCGCTTTCCGGCGTTTCGTTCATGTCGGTTCCGGGAGATGTTTACAACAATAATTTCCATTATTTGCCAATGCTTCTGGGTTTTCTTGTCGGATACGGAGTTATAGCCTTTGTGCTTTTGCCTCTGTATTTTAAAATGAATTTAACATCAATCTACACTTATCTCGACAAACGGTTTGGCAATTACAGCTACAAAACAGGAGCATCGTTTTTTATACTTTCTCGCTTGCTGGGCGCAACGGTACGCACGTTTTTAGTTGTATTTGTATTATATCATTTCGTTTTGAAAGATATTGGAGTTCCATTCTGGATTGCTGCTGTGGTATTTGTAGGAATTGTAATTCTTTATACAATGCGCGGCGGCGTAAAAACAATAGTTTGGACAGACATGATGCAAACCACTTTTATGATTGTGGCAATAGTTGCTGCCGTAATATTTATTTGCAACGAACTCAACTGGAACATAGGCGAAATGTTTTCGCGCATAATTCACGATGAACATTCCGAAGTCTTCAATACTAATTGGAGCGCGCCGAAACACTGGATAAAACAGTTTGTCAGCGGAGCGCTTGTGCCTATTGCAATGACAGGACTTGATCAGGCAATGATGCAAAAAAGTTTAAGCTGTAAAAATATTCGTCAATCGCAAAAAAACGTGATAACATCGGTAGCGATGATGATTCCCGTAAATATTTTATTTCTTACGCTTGGCGCAATCCTGGCGATATATATCAACGAAAATCCTATGTTGATAGAGGCTGTCACAAACGCATCGGGCAAATTTGAAGCAGACAAAATATTTCCTGTTGTTGCATTCAGTCTTAAAAGCATTGTAGGAATTTTCTTTTTTATAGGATTGATTTCGGCGGCTTATCCCACCTGCGCCAATGCTCTCACATCGCTGACAACATCAAGTTGTATTGACATTCTTGATATGGAAAAACGAGCTTGGAGCGATGAACGCAAACGGAAAATTAGATTGCAGGTTCAGTTTGTTTTGGCGATATTGTTTGTTTTACTGATAATAATGTTCAATATTCTCAAAAACGATGCTGTAATAAACATGGTTTATCAGATTGCTGCATATACTTACGGACCTTTGCTGGGACTGTTCATGTTCGGAATAACGACAAAAATAAAAACGCTTGACAAAGCCGTACCTGTTATTTGCGTTGCGGTGCCTGTAATCTGCTTTGTTATCGAAAAATATATTTTCAGCTTTGGATTTTCGTTGATTTTGCTTTGCGCAGCACTGACTTTTGCAGGAATGTTGATTTTTTCAAAAAAAGATACAAAGCCTGTAAACGCTTAATATTCGGAAACAGTTTAACTGTTAATGCGATTTTGGATAAACCAAATAACTGTTGGGGGCGGTTTTAAACCAAAGCCGGGCGGAAAAATTAGCATGACCCGCGTAAAGTTCTTTGGGCTGCCTCCGATGTTGATTCTGTGTAATGTCTAATATTATTTTTATATTTGCAAAATAAATCGGCAGTCAACAGTAAATTTATGATAGAGATAAGATATAACGACGAACTGAACAGTATTATCAGCCTGAGTAAGGAAGAAGCCATAAGATTGGGAAATGTTGCAATCGGAGTTGAGCATTTACTTTTAGGAATATTACGGCATAACAATAATATTGCTGTTGACATTATTTTATATTTCGGCGTGGATATTAAACAGTTGAAGCAAAATCTGGAAAAAAGCATAAGAAATGATTTTCCCTTGCAGACCGGCATAAGAGACATGCTGTACTTCGCCGATGATGCCGACAGAGCCATAAACCGCACTTTTCTCGAGTCGTTTTCGATGTTACATTCAGGCAAAGAAAATGCTGCACATCTGCTGATTGCCATTCTTAATATTTCGCATAACAGAGTGCGCATTGAGTTTGACAGGTTAAACATTGATACGAATATGATAAAAGCCAAACTCTGCAATGAAGCAATACCGCAATTCGGAACGCAAAACTATGATAATGACAAAACATCCGACAATCCTGACCATACCGAAAATGACACTTATGACGATGATATCGATAATGAAAACGAAGATACGGCAAACAAATATTCCAATATTGATAATGCCGACTTTTATAAAGCCGATAAAACCAATACGCCTGTGCTTGATAATTTCGGGTACGATTTAACAAAAGCGGCATACGATGACAAACTTGACCCGATTGTTGGGCGAACAAAAGAAATTGAACGTTTAGCACAAATCCTGAGCCGCAGAAAGAAAAACAATCCCGTGCTGATAGGCGAGCCGGGAGTCGGGAAATCGGCTATTGCCGAAGGGCTGGCGATACAGATAGTTCAGCGCAAAGTGTCGCGGCTTCTGCAAAACAAACGCGTTATACAGCTTGATTTGGCTTCGATTGTTGCAGGAACAAAATATCGCGGACAGTTTGAAGAACGATTGAAATCCGTATTAAACGAAATAAAAAGAGTGAATAACATAATACTTTTTATAGACGAAATTCATACGCTTGTCGGAGCGGGAAGTCCTGCAGGATCTCTCGATGCTGCAAACATGCTCAAACCTGCTCTTGCCCGAGGCGAAATACAATGTATTGGAGCAACAACTCTCGACGAGTTTCGTACAGGCATCGAAAGCGATGGCGCTTTGGAACGCCGTTTTCAAAAAATAATAATTGAACCGACAACTGCCGAAGAAACAGTCAACATATTAACAAACATAAAACAAAAATACGAAGATCATCACAAAGTACGATATACGCCCGAAGCCGTAAAAGCCTGCGTTATGCTTACGCAGCGTTACATCAGCGACAGATGTTTGCCCGATAAGGCTATCGATGCTCTCGACGAAGCCGGAGCGCGAACTCACGTTTCGAATACGGCGCTTCCGAAAAGTATTATTGATTTGGAAAATAAAATAGAAAAAATAAAGCAGAAAAAAACTAATGCAATTGCTGAAAAACAATATTATGAAGCAAAAAAACTGCGTGAAGAAGAAGAAAAATTACATACAAAATTAAAAGCAAACATCAAAGCATGGGAAGAAAAAACCAATGTAAACCGACCTGTTGTCGATGAACAAAAAGTTGCCGAAGTTGTTTCGATGATGACAAATATTCCCGTACAGCGAATTGCACAGAACGAAAGCAGGCAATTGCTGAAAATGGCTGATGAAATAAAAGGAAAAGTAATAGGACAGGACGATGCAATTTCAAAAATAACAAAAGCCATACAGCGCAATCGAGCAGGACTTAAAGACCCGAACCGTCCAATCGGAACATTCATATTTTTAGGACCTACGGGAGTCGGAAAAACTCAGCTTGCAAAAGTTATTGCACAGTACTTATTCGGAAGCGTCGATAATCTTATTCGCATCGACATGAGCGAATATATGGAAAAATTTGCAGTGAGCCGGCTCATCGGAGCGCCTCCCGGATATGTCGGTTACGGCGAAGGCGGACAGCTTACCGAAACAGTAAGACGAAAACCGTATTCGGTTGTTTTGCTCGACGAAATCGAAAAGGCGCATCCCGATGTATTTAATCTGTTGCTACAGCTTTTAGACGAAGGTACATTAACAGACAGCATAGGGCGAAAAGTCGATTTTCGCAATACGATTGTAATAATGACATCCAACATAGGAAGCCGGCAAATAAAGGATTTGGGACAGGGAATAGGATTTTCGGCGATCACAAACAAATCGCAAACCATTGATGAAAACTCAAAAAATATCATAAAAAAATCGCTTGAGCAAACGTTTGCTCCCGAATTTTTGAACAGAATCGATGATGCCATTACTTTCAACATGCTCACGCTCGAAAATATTCACGCTATTATTGATATTGAACTGAAAATACTGTTTAAGCGCATACTGGATTTAGGGTATGAAATAAAGCTGACAAACAAAGCCAAAACATTCATAGCCGGGCAAGGATACGATGTTCAGTTGGGCGCACGTCCGCTGAAACGCGCGATACAGCATTATCTTGAAGATAATATTGCCGAAGCGATAATACGCGAAAATCCGAAATCGGGAAGTACAATCAATATTGATTTGAACAAAACAAAAGATGACGTTACGGTAAAAATTGTTAATTGTTAATTATTACTGTCCGGTAAAAAACGGGATAGGCAAAAAAGCAATGCTCAACTGCTGTAAAATTGCGGTTGAGTAGTGTTTTTTTAATGTACAAGCCCCCTCTAATCAAAAAGTGTCG
>JAIRZQ010000141.1 GCA_031267135.1 Prevotellaceae bacterium | reverse complement strand
ATACCGTACAGCGAAAATCCCCGTGTTGGTCCCGGCGCAAAACGTAATTTCGGATGGGACATAGCAAAAAGTGAGGGAGCGCCGTGGCACTGGATGCTTGATGACAATATTCGCCGCTTCATGGTATATAACAATAATAAAAAATACAATGCAAAATTTGACACATTCGCACGTATTGAGCGTTTCGTTGACAACTATGACAATGTTACGATGGCCGGGATGCAATACGCAATGTTTGTTCCGAGAAAACAAAAGAACAATCCGTTAATCATCAATACGCGGATTTTTTCATGCAACCTGATTAAAACCGACAGTCCGTTTCGTTGGCGCGGACGGTACAACGAAGATGTGATACTGTCAATGGATATGCTTGAGGCGGGATATTGTACGATTCTGTTTCAAACGTATTTGTGCGAGAAACTGCGCACGCAGACAATCAAAGGCGGGAATACTGAAGAATTTTACAGCAAGGACAAACGCACGACAGAACCAAAGAGCATTCTTCTTAAAAAAGTATATCCCGACAAAACGGAACTTGTGATGCGTTACGGTCGACCGCATCATCGTGTCGATTTTACAAAATATAAAAATTTACTGAAACGAAAAAATAATTAACTTTGGCGCAATAATAAAATATTACGCCTTATGAAAAGGAAAATATGCATGATTTATAGAGAAGTAATAGAAAAACGATTAGCTCGCAAACAAGAACAGTTAAACGATTTGGAAAAGAATATCATTAGCGAAGTTGGTTTATCTAATTCTGTTGACAAGCGAAAGTATATTGAGTTAAAAGCGGTAGTTCAAGAACTGGAAAATGTACTTGATATTGCTGATTCTATGTTTAAAGAAACAGAAGAAGGATCATAGTAATAAAGTGCTATCAAATAATTTGATAGTAAAATTATATCAATTAATGTATTATGATAATACAAATATGACTATTAAGTGTGATGATGTCGGCAATTTGGGCGCAATTTTTAACGAATTACAAATCACAGGCTTTATATACATATCCAGAGAATAAAATTTAAATACCTGATTAATAGTATTATACAAATAAATTGCAAGATGTAATCTAATTAATCTAACAATTTAAAAAATAGCAAATTATGGCAAAATACAGTAAAAAACTGACAAACAGAATTGTTGAATTGTTGAAATCCGACACTTATACTATTGTTGAGATTTGCAGGATGTGCAATATAACTCCGTTTACATATCATTACTGGATTAAAAATCATCCCGAATTTGCCGAAGTTATACAGGAGGCTAAAGATGAACGCATGCAATTATTTGTGTTGGAAGCCCGAAAATCATTGTTAAAAAAAATACAGGGTTACGAAGTTGAAGAAAAGAAGACAGTAACTGTTGATTCGGGGAAAAAGAATGGAGACGGTAACCCTGTCCCTAAAATCAAGGAGCAAACCATAATTAAAAAACACATTCAGCCTGATACTGTTGCAATAATATTTGTTTTAACAAACGGAGCGCCTGACGAGTTTAAGAACAGACAGTTTAGCGAAGTTACAGGTAAGGATGGCAAGGATTTAATACCTGCTCGTGTATTGACCAAAGCAGAGGCAAAGGAATTTATACAAAAACTGGAAGATGAGTTCTAATATAAAAATACGTGATATTGATATTATAAAGACGTGGTGTTTGCTTGGTCTTTTGAACTTTACACGCTATTTTTTCAAAAAGCGGTTTAACCGAAAGTTCGTTGTCGGCGAGCACCACGAGGCAATAACCGCTTTGCTCGACGATGTATTTGTCGGCAAGGAAACGCGAGTATGCGTCAATATTGCGCCACGTTACAGTAAAACAGAACTTGCAGTTAAAAATTTTATTTCGATGGGATTTGCTTTAAATCCGAAAGCAAGGTTTTTACATCTTTCGTATTCCGACGATTTAGTACGCGATAACAGCAAGGATATTCAATCAATAATGAATTTGCCCGAATACAAACAGTTATTTACGGCAACGCCAACATCGACAAATTCAAAAAAATGGTACACGAAAGAGGGAGGCGGATTATATGCCGTCAGCTCATCCGGGCAGGTAACAGGATTTGGCGCAGGGCTGGTTGATGAAGAGAATGAAGATGAAAAAGATGAATTGACAAAAGAACTGGACGAGCTTGCTTCGTGCATTGAGCAAAGCGAAGATTTTGGCGGCGCAATAATAATCGACGACCCCATTAAGCCCGACGATGCTCGCAGTGAATTAATCCGCGAGAAAGTAAATCAGAAATTTGAAACAACAATAAGAAGCCGTGTAAACAGCCGTAAAACGCCGATTATAATCATTATGCAGCGTCTTGATGAAAACGATTTGTGCGGATATTTGCAGAGATTAGAGCCGGGCGATTGGACTGTTTTGAGTTTGCCGTGTATCTATATCGACGAGCAGACAAGCGAAGAACGAGCATTGTGGCCATTCAAACATACATTGGCGGAATTGTATAAGATGCGTGATAAAAATTCTTTTGTTTTTAATACTCAATATATGCAGAACCCAAAGCCGCTCGAAGGGCTCATGTATGAAAAGCCGTTCAAAGAGTATGAAGTAATTCCAATAACGCAAAAGAAAAAGCGGAAAAATTACACCGACACAGCCGACACCGGTGAGGATTATTTGTGTTCGATTGACTATGTAGAAACTGAAATCGGAAACTTTGTTTTAGATGTGCTTTATACCCAAAAGCCAATGGAATATACAGAAACTAAATTGACGGAAATGCTTACGAAAGACCAAATCGAAAAGGCGGTTATCGAAAGTAATAACGGCGGGCGCTCCTTTGCTCGCGCCGTTGAAGCGCAATGCCGGATAATCGGTAACGATAAAACTCGTTTCAAATGGTTCCATCAAGGCGAAAACAAGCATGTTAGGATATTCAACAATTCCGCACCTGTAAATAACCTAACATATTTCCCGAAGGGATGGGATAGGATGTGGCCGGAGTTTTACCGACACGTTACAACCTATATGAAAGTAGGTACAAATGACTACGACGACGCAGAAGACACTTTGACCGGGACAATAGAAGAAAGAAAAAGAGACGGCGTAAAAGATTTAAGCGGATATTTTGATTAATTTTTAATATAGATATTATGAACATTGAACAACTTTTAAAAGAAAACGATAACAATTCCATTATTGACGAATTAAAAAAAGGACGTAATGCTCCTGAACCGGATATAGATTTATACCTTTCGCAATTAGACCTGGCGAAACATGACATTTTTGACAAAATAAAACGACAGGATAAAACCGTTAAAGTTGACAACCCGGAACCATCGAAAAATCATCAATCGTTAGAAGCCGGATATACCGGCGGGGAAAAAGAACAGACAAAGGAAGTCGCCGTCGCACGTATTGCGCTCGCCATTCAAAAACTGATTGTAAAACGAGCAGTGGCCTTTACCTTTGGCAATCAGGTAATATTGAACGCAGAGCCGCAAAACGACGATGAAAAAATAGTACTAAAAGCCGTAAACGGCGTATTATTCGACGCAAAAAGCAGAACAGTTAACAGAAAGGTTGCGCGCATTATATTCAGCGCTACGGAAGCTGCCGAATACTGGTACCCTGTTCTAATAGACAAAACGTTTACAGGTAAAAAATTATTCAACAGAATTAAAGATGCTTTTAGCAATATCACAGGCAACAAATATCACACAAAATATGGTTTCAAATCAAAATGGAAATTAAAAGTATCGGTATTTAGTCCCGTACAAGGTGATAAACTGTATCCTTATTTTGATGAAACCGGCGATATGATAGCATTCTCGCGTGAATTTGCAATCGTTGACAAAGCAGGGGAAAAGCATACATATTTTGAAACATATACAGACGCAAAACATCTAATGTGGGAACAGGAAGATAATGTTCAATGGAAACTGGCAGATGGTTATCCGAAAGAAAATGTTATAGGCAAAATTCCTGTTATTTACGGACAGCAGGAAGCTGTAGAATGGGAAGATGTGCAAGGTTTAATTGACCGACTGGAAACATTATTGTCGAATTTTGCCGATACAAACGACTATCACGCCTCGCCCAAGGTAGTAGTTAAAGGTGAGATTTTGGGATTTGCTCAAAAAGGGGAAAGCGGCGCAATTCTGCAACTCGAAGGCGAAGATGCCGACGCTAAATATTTGTCTTGGGAACATGCGCCGGAAAGCGTAAAGCTTGAAATCGAAACGCTCTTGCGAATGATTTATACCATTACTCAAACGCCCGACATCTCATTCGACAGCGTGAAAGGCATAGGTTCTATTTCGGGAATAGCATTAAAACTGCTGTTTATGGATGCACACTTGAAAGTTCAGGACAAAATGGAAATCTTCGATGATTATCTACAGCGCAGAATTAGCATTATACAGGCATATATAGCAAAGTTTAAGGTTGACCTTCAGCAGGCTTGCGAAACCCTTACCATTGAACCGCAAATAACGCCTTATACCATTAACAACGAACAGGAAAAGGTAGATTTGCTAATATCTGCAAACGGCAATAAGCCTGTTATCTCGCAAAAAACCTCTGTTCAGCAGTTAGGATGGGTTGATGATGTTAATGCCGAATTGCGGCAAATTATAGATGAAGAAAATGCATCTGCTTATAGAGACATAACAGAACCGACAATATAAATAATGAGTTTCAAAGTTAAATTAAATATTGATTGGAGTAAGTTAAAGGAAGAAACGATCAGAAAGATTGATGAACGTGTATTGCAAGCGTTCTATCTCGCTTGTAGTGATGCCGTAACTTACGCAAAGAGCAATAGAGGTGAGCGATATACAGACCAAACAGGCGCACTCAATTCGTCTACAGGATTTCAGCTATACAAAGATGGCGTATTAGTAGAAGACTATTTCGAACTATCCCAGGGCGGCGATGACAAGGACGGGGCAAAAGCCATAGGAATAACCGCAGGGCAGGAAGCAGCCAAGCGGCGAGCGTCTGAACTCGGAGCGCATATTTGCGGAGTGGTTGTAGCCGGCATGTCGTATGCCGTTTATGTAGAAAGTAAAGGATACGATGTATTAACAGGAGCGTATCATGAATTTCGGGAAATGCTTGATAAACGTATGCAAGAGGCATTTAAGAATGAAAATATAGGATACAGTATTATCAATGGATAAAATCGACAGGCAATTACTGGAAGAAATAAACAAATTATTGAAGCAGTTGGAAACGCTGATTTATAATAACTACCTTGCAGCAATGAATTTGTTTCAGGTAAAAAAATCATTGTCGGGCGATAATCCGTTTTGGTTTTCAAGAAACGCCGCCGCTGACAGGCAGATGAATGAACTGATTTCTAATTTCAACAAACAGACAAACGCCCTTTTTATGAATGGCATTGAGCGTTCGTGGAAGCTTGGCGAAAAAAGCGCTATTGATAAAATACGTCTTGCGTTTTCAGGGAACGCTCGCCAACAAAAAGCATTTGACCAAATACGCACGGAAGCAACACAACGGCAGAGAAACCAGGGAAGCCAAGCGTCGGCAAAGCGATATGCAGAAGGCATCAATCTTTCGGAGCGAGTGTGGAAACTTAGAAACGGCATGAAGCAGGAAATCGAAACCATCATCCAAAATGGTATGAAAGAAGGTAAAAGCGCCGACCGGTTAAGCAAGGAATTAAATAAATATCTGAACGAACCTGATAAACTTTTCAGAAAGGTACGTAACAAAGAAACCGGCGAACTGGAATTAAGCGATGCCGCAAAGAAATACAAGCCGGGACAGGGAGTTTACCGCTCTGCATATAAAAACGTCATGCGTCTCGCACGCACCGAAATAGCTGCCGCTTACCGTCGCGCAGCATGGGAAAAATACCAAAACGACCCGCGCATTATCGGTATTCGTATTTCTCTGTCGAACAATCATACATGTATAAATCCGCAAACAGGCAAACCCGAGCCGTTTTTTGACATTTGCGACGAATTGCAGGGCGATTATCCGAAGTCGTTTCTCTGGACAGGCTGGCATCCTCAATGCAGGTGCATTATGAATCCCATTGTCATATCGGGCGACGAGGCGACAAAGTTTATAGATGCAAAGGTGAAAGGGGAAAAGTACGAGCCGAAACAGATAACCGAACCGCCGAGAGCGTTAAACGAATGGATAGAACGCAATAGAGAACGCGCCAAAGGATGGGATAGTATGCCATATTGGATAAAAGACAACCGAAAGTTTATAAAAGATTTTGAAGTAAATACATACACTCCGCAGGAATATACATTTACCCATGCCCAAAAGACAGCATTAGCAATGAACAGGGCTATTAAGGAATTAAGCCTGTTGTATCCGAATATTCCGAATACGAATTTAGCGGCAATACATCATTATACAAAAGCAGGCGGAAATTACAGGCAGCTTAATAAGCAGTTAGACAATGGAACGCTTACCTCATTTAACGCTGCTTCTGCAACCCTTATTCAAAAAGGATTAGAACAACTACCGGTAATAAAAGGAACGGTTTATCGTGGAATGATTATTAAGCAAAAAGAATTTAACAGGATTTTTGGCGGGGAAATAGGCTCAACCGTAAAACAAAATCGTTTTATTTCGTCAAGTACTGATGTAG
Organism: Prevotellaceae bacterium; assembly: GCA_031267135.1. Lineage (GTDB taxonomy): Bacteria > Bacteroidota > Bacteroidia > Bacteroidales > UBA932 > JAIRKV01. The sequence continues at coordinate 16,902 of JAIRZQ010000141.1, read as the reverse complement.
ATATAGCGTTTGACTTTGCAACGAGAAATCAGAACACTATGAAAAAGACAGAAATACAGGTTATTTTTGAAATAAACAGCAAAAATGGGCGCGATATATCCAAGATTTCGGAATTAAATGGTATATTTGCATTACGAAATCAGCACGAAGTATTATTCACGAATAACACAATTTTCCGTATCGATTCAAAGAAAGTAACAGATAAAACATTTTGGATAAAATTAACAGAGCTATGACAACAACGGACTGGACAAATTTTGAACAATTAAAAAAACGCTTTGAAGAAAGACAAAAACAATGGAATTCTCTCACGCCCGAGCAGCAGGAAGCGGAACGAAATAAATTTGCTGTTTACGATACACGTATAATGGCAGAAGACTATCATGACGAAGAAAACGAAAGCCTCGAATAAAGAGGCTTTTGATTTACTATTTCAAACGAATAATATAGGGCAATTCAGAAAATAGCCAAAAAATAACCTGTCAGGTTAAATTTTGATTATTACAGATAAAACTCGGTTTGCGCATTTGCATTAATGGCAAAAAACCGTCAAAATAAAAATTACTCGTTTCATATTTCTATTAATTTAAAGATTGCTATTCTACAAATGTAGCAATTATTTTAACTCCATGTTGAAATATAGTTAATAACTTCTTGCTTAATTATTATTTATGTATTATAATAATACGTAATTTTGTTCTGCTTAAAATTCAATTAAAATTTAAAGAATATGAAAGAAAAAATTTTGGCGCTACTGCTGGCAGCTTTCGCAGGCGCGCGTAAAGACGGGCTTAACCACATTGCAGGCGTCCTATCGTTTCAGGTTGATACCGAAGAAAAAGCAAAAGAGGTTGTAGGTAAACTTACCGCCGACCAGATTAATTCATTCATAGCCGAATGGCGCAGGGAGGCAGACGCGGAAATAAGCAAAGCAAACAGGACATACGAAGACGGACTTAAAAAGAAATACGACTTTGTAGAAAAAAAACAGACGGAATCAATAGTGCCGCCTGTTTCGGTCGAAGATAGTAAAATTGACGCAACCACACTCCAAAAGATGTTCAGCGAATCAATAGAAAGGGTTGTAAAGCCGTTACAGGAAACAATCGCTTCTTTGAAAGGCGAAAAGACGAAAGAAACAAGGCTCCTGGCATTGAACGACAAACTGAAAGAGTGTAGCGATGAAAATTTCAAAGCAAAAGCATTGAAAGATTTCGCGCGAATGACGTTTGAAACGGACAATGCGTTTACGGAATACTTGACCGACACTGAAGCCGACGTGAAAACCGCCAATCAAAACATGGCAGATTCGGGATTGGGCGAACAAGGCCGCCCATGGACCCCCAATACTCCGACAAAAGGAAAGGATGAAGCCACTGAAGCGGAAGTAAACGCCGTAATGGATAAAATGTGCATTTAATTGAACCGGCAAATTAACAAGAATAATTAACATTTTCATTTTTAAAAAATGACAGTAGCAGATTTAGTAAACAAAAAGGAAGAAATCATTATAGGTAACGATAATATCGTTATCGTTGATGTTTTTCAATCCATACGTGGAGGTCGTACGCTTGATGTAACCGGATTTGAGCCGGAAGTCATCAAAGCAGGACACGTCATTATCAAAGAAACGGCAACAGGGAATCATAAACCTATGCCTGTTTCAGGTGATAATGGAATCGCCACACTTGGAACGCCAACAGGCGGTAGCGGCTACACCAACGGAACGTACGATAATGTTTTGTTGCAGGGCGGAAGCGGTAGCGGAGCCACGGCAAACGTCGTCGTCGGTTCCGGAGTGGTAACGAGCGTTACGGTTGTAAGTGCCGGCAAGAATTATAAAGTCGGCGATACGCTGACAGCTACCATTGTTGGCGGTACGGGTTTTTCCGTTCCGGTAGCGACAGTAGCGGCGGCAGCATATGAAACTCTTCCAAGCGGACACACATACGCCGGAATACTTATTGCAAGTATTTTGACAAAGCGTCCATTTGCAGGTATTTTAGTAAGAGGAACGGTAAACCCCGCAGCAGCGCCGTATCCGATGGACACAATTTTAGCAGACGTGAAGGCTGCTTTGCCTTTAATTGATTTCAGGGAGGATTAAACGATGGAACAGAGTTTATTTATAAAATGGATTAACAAGTACTTCAAAGGTATTGTAGTCAAAACCGTAGAAATCATTAACGGGAAAAGCAATGAACAGGCTTTAACATATCTGTTCAGAGCCATGCTTCGCAAAGAGTATTCGGTAACAGGAAAATGGGAAGCAATAAGCGTACTTAACACACGTATTTCCGCCGATTATGTGGCGATGGATTCGTCCTTGCCGCTCAAACGCCGCGATTCTATGGGAAAAGCGTCGGGCGACATTGCAAAATCGGGTATGGAATTATGGTTGAATGAAAAGCAATTAACAGATCTTGATACAATGATTGCGCAGAGAGTCGGCGATGCTGACATTATCGCAAAACTGTTTCAGGATACACCGAAAGTAATTACCGGCATTTACGAACTTCTGGAAAAATCTTTTTTGGAAGGACTATCTACGGGTTTTGCCGTCATTGACGATACCGAAAACGTAGGTACGGGCGTACGCCTTGATTATGGCTATCTGGATACAAACAAGTTCGGAGTATCACAACTTTGGAATAACGTTTCATCAACTCCATTAACCGACATCCGCGTAGCTTTGAAAAAAGCAAAAACAGACGGAAACAAAATCATGCACGTTTATATGGATGATGTTACATTTGAAAATTTTGCAAAAACGCAGCAGGTAAAAGATTTCTACATTACGGCAAACAACATCTTTGCCAGCGATGCGACCGTGCCTGCTCCGAGTTTGGAAAAAGTTAATGCAGCATTAAAAGCAGATGAACAATACAGATTTCAGATTGCTATCATTGATAGGGTTGTAATTAATGAAAAAAACGGTATTCGTACCGTAGTAACGCCATGGAGTGAAGGAAAGGTTATTTTGACCACCACGCCGCAAGTTGGCGTTTTGACATGGGCGCGTTTGGCAGAACAAAATCACCCCGTTCAGGGCGTTTCCTATCAGATTGCAGAAGATTTTATTTTGGTATCGAAATATCGCCAAAACAAGCCGTCGCTTGCTGAATTTACAACTTCGCAGGCGCGCGTTGTTCCTGTTATCTGTAATGTTGAACAGATCTATCAAATAGATACAAAAACAGTACAGGCATGAGCAGTAAACAGTACATAGTTCTTAAAGAATTTGCCGATAAAGACAATTTCGCTAAAAAATATAAGAAAGGAGAAATACTCCCCGCAGGTTTTAGCGAAGAACGTCTTGCAAATATCGTCAAATTAGGACTTGCAGAAGAAAAGGCAGATGTAGTAAGCGATATTGACATGTCAAAAAATGCTTATGACATTATCAAGCAGATTGCTGTTTTTAACGATGTTGAAAAACTGAAACAATATCTGCAAGTGGAACAGTCGACAGAAAAACCACGTCAGACGGTAATAAGGGCGATTGAAGAACGTCTTGCAAATATTGTAAAAGAGTGATACCATGACCTACAAAGAATGGATAACCGCGACCACCGGCCATTTCAAAATTGAAACAGCAGATGTTGAATTAATTCTCTTTAATCAAAAGGAATTGATACCGGACGAAAACGCCGAAGCGGATAAAAAGATTGCAAAAACCGCGCTTTGCCGTGAGTTTACAAATCTAATACCGCTTGCCAACATCAGCGAGGGCGGTTATTCAATCTCATGGAACTGGGATGCTATCAAACTTTGGTATAATCAGACCTGCGCAGAACTCGGATTAACTCCGATTGGCAGGGCTAAAATCATAGACAAAAGTAATGTGTGGTGATGCTATTTATCAATATCCGCAATACCTGTACGCATTGAAAAACGGTGAAGCAATACAGGATCCGATAACAGGAAACTGGGAAACCACGAGTTCTGTGTGGGAATTGAAAGGCGTTTGCAGAGAAGAAACCAACGGTAAAGGGCATACAATAGTGAATAGCGGTGGCGAAACAATAGTATTTTCTTCGCTTATCCAAATACCGAAAGGCACGCCTCGAATTAATGAAGGCGCCGAAATATTAGTGATAAGAGAAAAAGTAGATACACAGGAGCTTTTAGACAATGATTTTATAGCGCGTGAAAAAATTTCAGGTTTAATTGTAACCAACGGCAAATGTATGAAATACGACTTTGGCAGGTTACATTGCAGATTGTGGATATAGAATGTTGACAAGTTTTGATACCGATAACATATTGTTTCAAGCCTTGAATGTTGATGAAGTAAAAACAACTATTACGGGCGGAATTTACAACGAAGTTGAGAGACCGGACAATTCCGAAAAAGAGGACATAACGATTAATACAATTACCGTAACCCGTACATTCAGTCCTCAAAGCGGAACGTCGAATGTAAATATTTATGTACCCGATTTAAAACTCAATATAAAAGGACAGGAACAGCGTAAAATCAATAAGGCAAGACTACAGGAACTTACGGAATTGGTTATTACGAAACTTGAAACGGCAAATGTACAAGGTGTTGTTTTTTGGGTTAGTAATCAAACCACGCTGAAAGAACAGGGAATTTACCAGCATTATACTAATTTACGGATAGGATGGAATATTCAAATTATCTAATTAACAATTTAAAATTATAAAAACATGGCAGATTTATATACCATAGGATTGGCAAAAATTGAAATAGGCGACATTGACCCTGATGGCGGAATGGGTACCGATTTGGAGCAGTTAGGCTACACAAATCAGGATTCGTGTTCGTTTACGCAGGAAGACCCTGAAACGACGGATTTCTTTGCAGAAGAATTGGATGACCCCGTTGTGAGTATAAGTAGAGCGGGAAAAACAACATTTAATTTCTCGGTAATGAACCCGGATGTAACTGTTTTGCAAAAATTGCTTGGTGGCACAATTACCGGCACAGGCGATGCTGCTATTTGGAATGCACCGTCAACAATACCCGTTATTGAGCAATCGGTGAAAATTACCCCGAAACAGGGGCTTGTATTCAGCGTTCCGCGCATGAGCATTCTTGCAAAAATAAACGGTCAGTTCTCAAAAACAAACATCTTTGTTATAGATGTCGTCGGGACGGTTTTAATACCGACCGATGTAAGTGTTAGCAAGATTTCTGCAACAAAAGCATAGAAGTAACATTGTGTTGTTTGTTAATAACCCCGAAAGCCTCTCGATTATTTGTTTCGGGAGGCTTTTTAATAAATTAAAAAAATATGAATGATGAAATAAATAAAATAGACAAAACGCTAATCGAACTGGAACGTGAGGAAATAAATCTTCTTATTAATAAAGGCATTGCGTTTAGCGTTACCTTAAAGGTAAAACAGCCTGTAAAAGGAATAAGAGGCTTGTTTAATAAAAAGGAAACGGTAGAGAAAAGATATGATTTTGAGATTCGGCAACCAACACTTGCAACTCTTGACAGGATATGCGATATTTCATTGGATATGATTATTGATGATGATTATTTCAAGAATAGCAATAACGTGTTGAATAAAGCGAGAGGACTGGTTAAAGATAATGTAAGGCGACTGGCTCGAATGCTTGCCATTGCCGTGCTTGGCGAAGACTGTTATATCACGGAAATTACGGAATTGGGAAAAATAAAACAATATACGGATGACAAAGAGATAACTCGATTAACCGATTTGTTTTTACATACAGTCACGCCTTCTAAATTATTATATTTAGCAACGACAATAACCAATATTTCCAATCTGGCGGATTTTACCGCCTCTATGCGATTACTGAGCGGAGCAAGAACAACAGAACCGATAAAGAATCGCATAGAGTAACAGGGCTTAACAGTCCTTATGGACGTCGGGGTTCGATTTGCTCTCACTTCGGCTGGACATGGGATTATCTGCATCATGAAATAGCATGGAACGTAGTACAGCGCATCTTAATTGATTCGCCTAATTACGACAGCGAAAATGACGGCAATACGGAAGTTAGAATTACCGATGAAAATGCCGATAAGGTTTTAGATATAATTAAAAATATGAACAAATGACTGATATATCGGGCGGATCAATTGGATTTGATATATCCTTTGAGACAGGAAAAGCAGAACAGGCATTAAAAACTGTCGAAACTTTAATAAAGAATTTTATAAGCGCAACATCTGAAGGCGGCGCAAAGATGGACGCTGCTTATCAACAGGCTACCGACACAATACGGGAAGGCTTTGAAAAGGTTGATAAGATAATGAAAATGAACAAAGAAGATATTGTTGAGCTTGAAAATGAATACAGACAATTAGGACCTTTAATAGAGGCAGCCTTTATGAAAGGCGATGACAAACAGTATGACCAATTACGACTGCAGCAGCAAGCTATACGCGGCAGTATTAATGAATATAAAAAAGTAAATGCGGAATTACACAAGGTAGATGAAGAACTGGTAAAACATAACAGCCAGTTAGAAGAAGAAAAACAAAAAGTCGACAAAACAGCGAGCGCAAATACAAGATTCAGAACGCAATTACTGAATGTCAAAAATAAGATGATGGAGCTTGCAGAGGCAGGCAGAGAAGCGGGATTATCAACTTCGCAGATACAAAGCACTCCGGAATTTAAAGGGCTTGTTGAAGAAGCCAATCGCCTCTCAAAAGCCATGTATACCGCCAATCAGCAAATTAAAATATTAACAACGACAAAAGGCACTACATTACAGGGGCTTTTGGTTGGAATAACAGGCTTAAGCGGTGCGTTCACAGCGGCGCAAGGCGCAATAGGACTGTTTGCCTCAAAGAATGAAGACCTGCAAAAAATCATGTTAAGAGTACAAAGCCTTATGTCCATCACTATCGGATTACAGCAAGTAAGCCAAGCTCTGCATCAAACATCTGCTTTCAGGGTTGGAATATTAACAAAAATACAGTTGTGGTGGAATGCGGCAAAATCAAAAGCTATCGGACTGGAAGCACAAGATACCGTTGCCACTAATGCAAATACGGCATCAAAAGCAGTGCAGGGTGCGGTATTAGCGACAAATACTACTGCACAAAAAGGCAACACGGTATCTTTAAAAGCGCAAATGCTTGCATCGGCAGCGGGTGTAAAGGCAAATCTTGGGCTTGCGGGTTCGTTTCGCGCTGTCGGATATGCTATAAAATCCATTCCCGGAATTGGCTGGATAATTGCAGGCATCACGGCATTAGTCGGCCTGTTTTCCGCTCTTTCAAGCAAGGCAAGAAAAGCGACAGAGGAGCAAAAGGAATTTCTTAAGACTGTTACGGAAAACGCAAGCAAGCCGATAGCATCGTTTATGAAGCTCTCGGCAGAATGGGACAAACTTGGTAATAATTTATCTGCAAAACAAAAATTTATAGAAGAAAACAAAAAACGGTTTGACGAGCTTGGCGTATCTGTTAGAGGCGTTTTCGATGCCGAGAATCTTCTTGTTAAAAATAAGCAGGCATTCATTGATGCCCAACTTGCAAAAGCAAAGGCTATCGCTGTCTTAAAAACAAATGAAGACGATGTAGCAAAGTTGCTTACAGCCGAACAAAATCTGGAAGAAGCGAAAAAAAAGCCATTCGTAATAGATGTTGTGGCATATACCGGTGCAGAGGGAGGATCTCGTTCCCGACAAGTCGCTAACCCAGACATAGAGAAATACCAGAAAGAAGTAGATGAGTTGAATAAAAAACTTAAAGGTAATATTAACAAATCCATAGAGTACGAAGAGGAAGCCATACAAGACATGGCTAAATCGGGAATACAGACTACCGACGCGGCGCAAAAAGAATCTATAATACAGCTTAAAAAATATCTGGCAGATGTTAGTAGCCAATACGATACTCTTAATAAAAAACAGCAAAAATCTGTTACGGATCTTATAGCGCTGGGCAGTTTGTGGCTACAAAAGCAGGAATTGCAAAGCAGGCTGTCGAACAGAGAACCCGAATTAAATACCGAAGCGGGAATACAGGAAGAAATATCAAGGCTTGAAGAATATAGAAAAACATTGGCCATAACCAGCGATGAATATAAATGGACAGTAAAAGAAGTAGAGAAGCTTAACGCAAAATTGCCGAAAAAGGATAAAAAAACAGAAGATCCAGTAAAAAAAGAACTGGAAGAAAACAAAAAAGCATATAAGGAATATTTTACGATGGTAAATGCAGGATACAAACAGGAAGCAGACCGGCAATTTGCCGAACTTCTGAAAGGTGGAAATACTTATATGGAATATCTGAAAAACAGGAAAAAGCAAATTGTCGGCGATTTGCAAGAAATAGGCGATAAAATGAAGACGACGTTCAACGGCAATGTTGATTTGCTCGCCCGCCCAATGATAGATGCTGCCGAATTGGTAAAAAAAGGCTGGAAAGATGTTGGCGAAGGTATTGCAACCGTTTTCAGCTCACAATACGGAATTTTGGATAAAGACGGCAAAGAAGTAGAAATTCTTGTTACTCCGATTTTGCCGAACGGCTCTGTTATGTCTCAAAGCGAATTAGAAGCCTACATCTATTCTAATTTACAAGGCGCAAATGATATTCTGAAAGCAGACAAAAAAGGTATTGTTATTTCGGTAGGCGTAGACCAAGACGGCTCATCAGGGGAAGTTCTACATAAATTACAAGAGCAATATTATTTAACAAACAATTTAAGTAAAGCTCAAAAAGACATATTACAAAAATTAAATATCGCTATTTCGGAAGAAACAGAAGAAACAGTTACAGGCAAGTTTGAGAAAGAAATCCAAAGGCAACTTAACGAAGTCAATTCTCTTGCTGAAAGATTAGAGATATTGAAACAGCAAAGAGAAGCCATCTTGCCCGACGATCCGCTCAAAGAGAAAAAAGTCGAAATAATTACAAAAAATTCCACAGACATAGATAAACAGATTGTAGATGAAATGCGAAAACGATTAGAAGGCTATTCTGCTTATTTGCAAGAAAAGATTGATTTCGATTTAAGCTATGGAACAATTAAAAAGGAACTCGAATTAAAGTTGGAAAAAGAAACAAACGAAGAAAAGCGAAAAATCATATTGGCACAACTCGAACAGCTTGAAAAGGATAAAGAAAAATACAACAAACAGACAGGCGATAAAGAATACGATGAGGCGATAGAAAAATATCGTACATTTCAACGAAAAAGAGAGGACATTGCGAAAGAATTTGACGAGTTAACTAAAAAGGCGCAGGAAAAACAAAATCCCGAATTAATTGCAGAACTGGAAAAAGCAAGAGCAAAAGCATTATCGGAACTATCATTGGAAGAATTAAAATCGGATGATTTATGGAAACAATTATTTGGTGACCTTGACAAATTGTCTGTCAATAAAATGATTGAAATTCGTAATAAGATTGAGAAAATATGGAACGAATTAGATCTTGACCCTGATGCATTAAAGGCTATCCGCGATGAAATGGATAAGGTTACAGACAAGATACAGGCAAAAAATCCATTCAAAGCATTAAGAGAGGCAATAAAGCAATATAAAAAAGATAAAGAAAAAACAGGAAAGGGAGATACGACAGATATTTTCAAAGGAATTGCCGCTTCTATCGACTTGATTAAAGGTGCCTTTGATGCTGTCGTAGGCGGGATGGAAAAAATGGGTATTAAGATGGACGAAGAGACGCAGGCAATTCTTGATGACCTTGGCGGAATAATGAACGGAGCAAGTCAATTATCAAAAGGAATAGCATCGGGCGATCCATTACAAATAATACAAGGAAGCGTTGATTTGTTATCAAGCGCTTTTGATTTATTTAATTCACGCGACAGAGATGCCGAAAAATCAATAAAACGGCACGAAAAGGCAATAAACGACTTGCAGCGCGCATATAATCAACTATCATGGGCAATAGATAAGGCGCTCGGTAATGATGTCTATAAAAATCAGCAGGCGGCAATTGCTAATATGATAAAGCAAAGGGAACATCTTCAAAAAATGTGGGAAGCCGAAGCATCTAAAAAAAATCCGGACAGCGGCAGAATAAGCGACTTCAAGGAACAGTATGCAGAACTTGGAAGGCAAATTGAAGATATGCTTGATGAAATAAGAAGCGATCTTATACAAACCGATGCAAAGTCATTTGCCGGCGAACTTGGAGATGCCTTGGTTGAAGCGTTCAATAAAGGCGAAAGCGCTGCTAAAAGCTTCGGCGATACTGTTGATAATCTAATAAGAAACATTGTCTTAAATCAAATTAAAAAAAATATGATTGAAAAGCAACTTGAACCGCTATTAGATGATTTGGAAAGACAAATGGGCTACTGGGAAACGAGCGGTGACCGCAAGTCGGAAATTGATAAAATAAACCGGCTTACGACAAAGTTACAGAGCGATATAAAAAGTACCGAAGCGTGGTTAGATAGAAATAAAAATTTAGGCGGCATAAATAACATAAGCAACATGATGATTGTCGCACAACAATCAAGTTTAAAAAAAATGAAAGAGCAGCTGGCTGCATACCAGTCCGATTTAAGCGCATTAATGGAAGGCGGCGACAAATTTGTTTTTACAGGTATAACAGACGCTGCTGCCGGAGTATTTAAAAACGAGATAGAAAAAATGAGCGAAGACGCAATGAAAGTATATGAAGAATACGCTAAGGCTTTGGGTTGGACAGGTGAAACAGATACATCTTTGACAGGAGCAATAAAAGGTGTTACCGAAGAAACAGCAAGCATTGTAGCCGGACAGCTAAACGCGATGCGGATAAATCAGTCGGAAGCAAATGAGGTATTGCGACAGCAGCTTGCATATTTATTAACAATAGCGCAAAATACATCGTACAATCGCTACCTGCAAAGCATAGATGCACGGCTCGGTCGTATCGAAAATTCAGATGTATTGCGCTCGCAGGGAATGGGAATTTGAATTATGAAAAAGAATTTATCAAAAGAGCTTGCGTTACAGGCAAAGCGATTAGGGATATGCAGCGAATGGCATAATCTGTTAAAAAAACTTTCAGACAAGCGGGAAATGGCAGAAATGTACATAAAAGGCATCGATTTTTGTCTTGCCAATGATTACCCTGACAACGAGTATATCCGCGCGAATTTCGGCGAAATAATACATGATTTCGGCATATTTTTAGATGATCGAATACAGTTGATAAATCCTGAAAGATGTGTTGCGCTCGGAAATACTACGGGAAGTATTGAAGTTAATTCTTACAATATATGCGAAGTATTTGTAAAGCATCATTCCGAATTGACTATCAAAGCCAAAGATAACGCCTTTGTCGTTATTGACATGTTTGATAATTCCGTTGTAAGCATATCAGCCGAAAACAGAGCAAGGATCTGTATAAACAGGTATTTGGGAGCTGAAATAAAAGAACGGCTACAACTTGATTTGTCAGAGATAAAAATTAATGAAAAAAATAAAAAATCGTACATAAATGGATAGAAACAACATAGTATTGGATATGCCCTTTAATGAATTTGACGGCTCCGTTGCCTATGATTATTCAAACAGCCGAACAGACGGTTTTGTTTCGGTCGCAAAGTTTGTTGATGGAATTGACTTGAACGCTATTGAATTTGACGGTAGCGGCGTTTGTCAAATATCAAACAATAAAATCAATTTGAGCAAGGATTTATCTGTTCTTTGCTGGATAAAGCTGACGAAAATTGACGGCGAAACATCACAGCCGCTTACATGGACGATTACGTTTACAGACGAATCTGAAATAAAACTGCCGTTTACAGCCGAACCCGATATATGGATTTTAATTGCTCTTGTAAAGAGTGGAAATGATTATAATTTTTATCTGAATTACGAATTGATAGATACTCAAACAAACAGTGGCGCGATTGAAAATATTAATCTTGAACAAAACATTTCGGCAAAAGAATACGCCATCGGATGTTTTGACAATCTTAAGGTCTATAACATCGCCCTGACGCTTGATGAAATAAAAACAGAAACAACCGTTAATCCCACAAAATTACGGTATTTGATAAATGGTGCTGATTTCATCAATTTTGGCATCTATGTTTCCGAGAGCGAAGGAGTTGTTAACCGTCCGAAATTAAAAGCGCTAAAAACGGAACAATGGGATAATTATCACGGTGAAACGGTAGATCTGCAGCATAAATTTATCGAGCCGCGTGAAATCACGCTTTCCTGCTTTATAAAAGCCGAAAATAAAAATATCTTCTTAAAAAAACTATTTGCCTTTGAGGAAATATTAGCTCAAAACAATACACATCGATTGACAATAGAACTGTTGGCTACCAAGCCGCTGATTTATGAAGTATATTGCAAGGATGGAGTTACGATACAGAAAAGATGGAACGACAGACTGATGACAGGGACATTTAAATTAAAACTAATTGAACCCGAACCTGTTAAAAGATTGCTGAAACACATCTATTCCGATGAATCTCAAAAAACGAGTACGGTAATTATTTCAAGTCAAAAACTACTGAACATCTACTGGGGCGATGGAAAAGTTGATTTTGATTTGCACGGAACGAATACAGAAATAAAGCATGATTATGAACTGCAGGGCGAATATTATCCGCTTATAACAGGCGATATTGACAAGATAACTGAATTTACCACTAATGATATTGTAGTATGGAACAAATTTTAATAAACAGAGCCGACGGCTCAATAATTCCAATCCAAAGCAAACGGACGGCAACAACAATCACATCGGCGCAACAGCGTATAACGCTGCTCGGAGCCGACACTGTAAATATTACGGTAGAATCGGCATACGGACAGGATTACCGTATCGGAGACACGATAGCCGTATTCGGGCGCATATATAAACTTAACAGGCTGCCGAGAGTAAATAAAACAGGGAATTTCCTGTTTTCTTACGAGCTTGAATTTGAAGGCATACAGTACGACCTTACGCGAGCAACGTACGATTTGACAATCGACACAACCAGCAATCAGTTGCAGGATGTACAGTCTGATGCATTAACAGGTGATTTAAAAAGATTTGCAGATGTAATTATCGCCAACATATCACGCATATTTCCAAATGCATGGCAAATCGGCGAATATCCCGAAACCATCGCCGATAAAACGCTCGTTTTCGGTGAATCGGACAACTGCCTGTCGGTATTACAACGATTGTGTACCGAATTTAATACCGAATTTGAAATCGAACAGATTAACGGCATTAATACAATACATTTCAGAAAATCGGGACAAATATTTCCGTTTGTTTTTGAGTTTGGAAAAGGTAAAGGAATTTATCATCTCGACAGGCAAAACGTATCATCCGCCAATATCGTTACGCGATTGAAAGTTTACGGAGCAACAAAAAACATAAGCATGAAATATCGCGCACAGCGCCTGTGTTTGCCCGCTAAATCGAAAGGACAGTCGTATATTGAAAAGCAGCAGGCGGTAGAACATTACGGAATATGGGAGAATATAAAGTATTTTGAAGATATTTATCCGCGCCGCACGGGAAGCATTACCGCGTTGGGCGATTCGGTTTTGCAGTTTGTTGACGATACGATGTTTGACTTGAATGAAAAAGAACCCGACGGCGTAACAACCAAATATCTGCTTCCCGGAGTATCGGCAAAAATACATTTCAATACGGGAAACCTTGCGGGATATGAATTTGAGGTACATTCTTTTGACAGCGCCTCAAAAATGTTTACGCTCGTTAGATTGACGGATGACAGAGGCGATGTATTTCCCAATGAAAGCTCGGCGGCATTTCAGTTTAACATCGGCGACGAATATAAACTGCTTGACATTGCATTGCCTCAATCTTATATAGATGCCGCTGAACAGGAACTTGAGGAAAAAGGAAATGAATATTACGATCAGAACTGTCAGCCGAAAGTTCAGTACGGGCTTTCCATTTCGGACAGTTTTCTTAAAAAATTAACAGGAGCAGGAACGACAGGAAACATAATTAATGTAGGAGATTATATTCCTGTTAATGACAGTGATATTGGCATTGATAAATCAATTCGCGTAAATTCTTTTACACGCGATTTGCTGTCCGAATACAAATATGAGCTTACAATATCGGATACCGTAACAACGGGCATCATAAATCGAATAATATCAGATTTAACGGATATTAGTAATATTGTTGACTATAATGATTTGCGCGATCCTGCAAAAGCGCGTTCAAACTGGCGTACTGGACAGGAGCTTCTGAACATGGTATTTGACCCCGAAGGCAATTATTATGGCGACAAAATAAGTCCTTCGATTGTTGATACAATGGCTTTGTGGGTTGGCGCAAAGTCGATGCAGTTCGGATTAAGCGAAACGAAATTTGAACCGAATTATGACGGCGATGTAAACCAGATAAGGGTAACAGGCGGCACGCTTACGCATTATACCATTAACGAAGCGGAAGCCGTATCGTGGAACTTGGCTGATAATACAACGATATTCGATTATGACAAGCCTTATTATATATACGCAAAGTGCGACCGTTGCAGCAATGCAGGCTCGGTAATATTTTCGACAGAACAGATAAAGGTTGAACAGGATGTTAATTTTTATCACTTCTGGATTGGCGTTGTAAGTTCCGTTGATGTCGAATTGAACGTTAGGTTTGTGGCATTGTCTTACGGTTTTACAATGATAAACGGGCGCTGGATAAAAACAGGCGTGATAACATCTTCGGACGGTAATAATTACTTCGATTTGGACGGTAACTCGTTCCGGCTTGGCAATAATACAAATTCATTGGATTTTAACGTCAGCCAAGCTGATACACTGACATTGAAAGGCGACTTAAATATCATTGGAAGTGCGAAGATAGCAAATTGGCTGTTTAATAATGATAAAATATATTCAGAACAGACAACACAAGACAACACTCCAAAAGCTTCGTTAGATGGATTGTCCGGCTCAATCAATCTTGCTGCAGATATAGAAGTGTATGATCCATCCGGAGAGAGACAAGATACAAAGCAAACATTACAAATGGACTCTAATTATGCTATTCGAGTTATTGCAGATGTGGATGGTTTAGGGGCAACTATTAACTCACAGGGAATATTTGTGAATAAGGCAGGAATGCAGGCGGTATCATCCGCTACAGGATTCCAGTACATCTCTGCACTAATAGCAAATGCAACAGGCAATTTAGAAGCATCAGCTTTCACTAATAGCGCTATACTTAGCGGAGTTATTGGATTGTGTAATAATACTAATGATAATCCTGCACCAGCTTACGGCGGAATTTTCTTTAAATTACTTGCTAACGGTTTATTTCTCGGAACACGGCGAATCACAAGCAGTTACACAATGCTCGAAACAGATACATACATATCATGTACCAATACATCTGCTATAACAATTAGTTTATTTCAAACGCCTTATACAGGAATGACAGTATTAATAAAACGCGTGAATTCAGCTATTGTAACAATAAGCGGAAATGGCAAAAATATATGGACGAATACTTCGGTTAATCAAATAAATATAGCAGCGCAAGGCAATACGGCAATACTTGTGTATGATGGGCAATACTGGAATTATAATAATCTTGGAGTATAAGTTATTATCTTTATATCAACATTTGTATTATTATAATACAATAATTATTAATTTTGCAATATTAATACACAAAAACATGGGACTGCTTATAGGAATAGGAAAAGGTATTGATGGCATAATAATTCCGCCGGTTTTAGTAAGAAACGAGAGTACGCGAATGTATGTAAAATCCGCGTACGAATTAAGTTATGAGGGCGAATTATATGTAGGGTTGTTTCGTTATCGCAGTGCAGGATACGGAGGTTCAAAGTATAAGCTTATCAACGACCTTGATAACATAACAAATACGCCGGAACAAAATAGAATAAAAATTGTTAAGTTCACACCTGATGCGTCGGGATGGATGGCATTACCATACAACCGCAATGATTTATTTCATCGTTTTGTCTGGTTGAATAATGATACGCGATATATGAACAATACCCGCTTTGACATTGCAGGCAGGCAAAGAGCTTTCAGTTTAGCAACCATCCCGCGAAGCGATATGGTTGCTTCGCTTGACCACCCGAGCAAATGGGTAAACACAAGAAGTAGCGGTCAGGATTCCGAAGGAAAATTCAAGCAATCTGTATCGGTATCGCTTGCATTTGCTTTTTGCTATTTTGGCAAATTTAATGAGAATGATTATATAGACACAAATTTTGCAGGACGTAAAAGAGTTACAGGCGAATATACCTTTTGCAAGATATCAATAAGGGAAAATATAAATACAATAATATTCAGACAGGCAGGATTTAATTTTGCAAATACATATAACAAATAAACTAACAGTGTCAGGTACGAGCATAACAACCAAGAACTTCGGTCAGGTTAAGGGAATAGCCCTCCAGCTTCGGTTTGGTCAGGGTATAACAGACGAACACTGTTTTTTCAATAAAATACATAAAACATAAAAATATGAATACAAGAAGCAATGAAATGGTATCGCTACAGATAGGAAAAATGGGAGTAGTTGAAAATCTGGCAAGCAGTGATTTTTTTCTTGACAGCGGTCAGTCGTTCTTAATAAAGAATGACAGCGATGATGCGGTAACGCTTGAAGTGCAACTTGCGGCAATGAAAAGCGGTGAGTTTGTAAGCACAATATTTGATACAGGATGGAATCCCGAACTTGTAAAGAAGATAAAGACAAATTCTACAGATGTTCGATTAAAATGGGGATACTGATATGGGAACGGCGATAACAGGCTTGGGTACGAAAAGAGGCGGCGGCATAAGTCCCGAAGTATTGAAGGGCTACGTAAAGGAAGTTCCGAACCCCGAAATTGTGGGCAGCGAGATTGTGGAAACGAATATCATTACGGGCAATTACAATGCAATAGGTAATTCATTTAATGGCGATACATATTTTGGGGGGCCATATAATAGTGGCATAAAGATAGT
>JAIRZQ010000110.1 GCA_031267135.1 Prevotellaceae bacterium | reverse complement strand
AAATCCTGATTGGTTCTTACGAGGGCAAAGAATTCGTTGGCCGGTATGAACTGCTTGTTGCTGTTTTTTTGTGTTAGCGTTGTCATGTTACATTATCCTTTCGTTAAATTCTACTGTTTTAATTTTGTATTTATTTTGTATAAAACTCTTAGCCATGTAATAGGCCCGGTTGCGATAATCAACAACGGCGATGCCTTTTGATATTATTTCTATAAATTCATTTATTGCATAGGACATAAATTCTTCTTTTTCATCGTGTGGAAGTAAACTGGCCGGCCTCATTTTTAACGCCTCTTTAATGCAAGGGACTATTTCTTCAATTATTAACTCTCCGATTTTTCCGTTTTCGAGGTAACATATTTGCCGTTCAATTCTTTCTTTAATTTTCCTAAGTCTTTCTATCTGGCATTCCATTGTACAGACAGGTTTTTTATGTACTTTATTTTCAGGCGTATTGTCGTTTACCCATTCAATGTTTGTATAAATGAAATTGAGTTTATTCCCATCTGTATATCGAATAGCTTTATATTCATTCGGGTTCGGAACAAAGTATCTGGCCACTAATTTTCCGACTGTAATCGCACTACAGTGGTTGTCTTTGTGAAAGTAATATGTCCAGCTACGAAATTTCTGATTTCCGGATTGTGAAACTTTTTTTATTCGCAACGTTTTTTTATGCCTGCACCTGCCAAAGTTCGAGATTTCAAATAATGGAAATTCCTCAATTGTTTTCCATTCTTCTTCAATCGTTTTCATGTGTTTATTTGTTTAATGTGTTTAATGTGTTTAATTCCGTACCAAAAATTTGTATTGGTTCTATCTTTAATTCAAAGAGATTGTTGATGTACGCGGGAAGGAATTTGGACAAAAAGCCTTCGTTGTTTTTATTCCTGTCAAGTTCCTTTGTAGTACAAACGATAAATATTGCCTCTACACATACCGCAATCAGCGTATTGGCGGTTAATTCGGCTGAATCTTCCCGTTCTATCCGGTGTATGAGTTCGTCGGCAAAGGTGTTTTCTTTCATGATGCCGTTTTCCATCCGGTAGGTGGTCGGTTTTTTGCCGAAACATTGCTCGAATATTTCAAAGGCGTTTATTTTTTCATTTACCGGGATGAAGCTTGCAAAGGGGTATAAATCCTGCGGGATTGTGTGAATGAATGTATCGCTCCAGCTATCGGGTATTAAATCGCCGATAACGGAATAGTTTAACAGTTCCTCATCGCTGACGTCTGTTTTTATGCTGCCGTCGTCGTTGTAGTCGTCTGCCTCTCCGCCGTATTCCCGGATGGAATCCAGGCGCTTGGAGGAGGCATAGTACCGCCAGTTGCTTTGGAATTCTTCGTTGTATTCTTTCAGTATCCTTTGCCAGCGATTCAGGTTGTCAATGATGCTGTGGAGGTACAACTCGCCCAGACAGAGGTCGTAAAAGTGAAGCGCGGCGCGTTCTTTGTGGTTTTCAATTTTTTTGCCTTTCTCTTTCACGGCTTCGTATGATATGGGCGCGCTTATCGCCCTTGCCATGAAAAGCTTGGAGAAAACGATGTTGATGAAGCGCCCCAGGGCGGTCGATTCGTCTACAGGATGGAATAATTCGTAGTTTAATTGTTCTTGTTTCATGATTTGTTTGTTTTATTTTTAATGATTATTTTCTTCTACCTGTACAAACTTTCCTTCTTCCAACCGGTACCATGTATCGGGCAATATGACTTCGCCGTCGACAATCGCCGATGCAAAGTCAATGATATTGCCATTATCGTTCCGGTTAACAAGTACCAGTACAGAGCCTTTGCCGCCCTTTACCTTGCCTCCGGTAGAGGAAATGGCTACCCCGTTTCCCTTTACGGATGCAGCACCGTAATTGCCTGCGTTGGCAGCACCGTAATTGCCTGCGTTGGCAGCACCCTGATAGCCTGCGTTGGCAGCACCGTAATTGCCTGCGTTGGCAGCACCCTGATAGCCTGCGTTGGCAGCACCGTAATTGCCTGCGTTGGCAGCACCGTAATTGCCTGCGTTGGCAGCACCCTGATAGCCTGCGTTGGCAGCACCCTGATAGCCTGCGTTGGCAGCACCGTAATTGCCTGCGTTGGCAGCACCGTAATTGCCTGCGTTGTTTGTATCGGCTGAATCTATTTTCTTTTTGAAACCAAAATTTTCAAAGAAAGTAGAAACAGCGATTTTGCAGATGTGGAATACATTTACTTCCGCTTCCACGGTTAACCTCTTTGCAACCCTTTTTGAGTCGTTTTCTCTTTCGTCTGATACTTCGTCCGCTTCCACTTCGCAAAAGCGGTTTCCGTTACCTGCCGGGTAATAAGAAAAAACGTTGTGCGGGTTTTCGCAAAAATGCAAGCCTTTATTGCAGAGAGACGCCGTTTCTTCTACTTCCTCTTTGCCGATAGCATACTGCTTATTCCGGCACTTCAAGTCTTTGTCAAATCCTTTGTATCCTTTCATGATTTGTTTGTTTTTAATAATTGATTTAATGATGCCCTGTTGCGCCCGTCACGGGTTGACAGGGCTTAATAAAATAGAAATTTTTATCTGTAAGAAAAATGAATTTAATTTATATACGGCTTGCGAATTTTTATTTTTTCGCTTGCATCAAGTTCCAGCAGTTTCGAGTATTCGTAATATACTGTACTCGTTTTGCCTTTGCCGTTTGGTTTGCCGGAAATAAGCCCGTCGCTCACCCAATTTTTTACCCGGCTCTTTTCAAAATGCCGGTATGCCTTGTTTTGGGTAATGTACTTCGGAGCGCCGGCGTCTATCTTTCCCTTGTTGTAAAATACTTCCGAAACCTTTGCAAGCAAGTCGATTATTTCGGATTGCGTGCAGTAAAAGTCCAAGTCGGTAGCTTTGAGTTTGAGTTCCATGATTTAATTTTTTATTTCATTAAAACTATTTGGGTGCACTTGCAAAAGACGCCATTGTCGTAATATTCAATCCATGCATGAGCGCCTGTTTTTCCTGATTTCTTTCCCGCCCTGAGACGCGCTCTTGCTGTCAGTATGCTGCACAGGCGAACGTCTGTTTCTGAATCCTGGTAATATGCATATTTTGTCATGACCGTTTGTTTAATATAGTTTGTAATGATTCTCCATTAACGAACAGGTTTGATGTATGATACCTCCCCTTGTCGGTCATCGCCATGTTCCCCTTTATTTCAAATACGGTAACTGTTTCGCCGTATTGGTCTTTTACTTTCATGGGTTTTCGTTTAAAAGGAACAAAAAAATAAATAAGCGCACCGGCTAAAAGCATACACGCTTCCACAAAGTACATTATATCGCTCACATCGTTGTAATTTGTCAGCAAGATTAGCGATGCCAAATTAAGCAAAATACTGGTTATAAATAAAATATTGGCGATTGTAAACATGATTTTTGATTTCATTTTCGTAATTTTTAATTGTTATTATTTGTAAATATTTCCGGACATGCTCTTACGCAAATTCTATGTTGGATAAGACCTTGTAATCCGTGTAGATAAAAACGCCATTCCTCGCAGGCCGTTGGATGGAGTTTCGGTAAGTGAATAAATAAAATGTGTGCTTTTGACAAAAGATTTAATATTTCATCTTCTTTCTTGTCAATAAATTGGATTGATTCTTCTTTATCTTTTTCGTTCATTATTGTATTGTTATTTATTCCGTTTCACTGACTGTTTCCTTTATCACCCGCCTTTTTGGTTTCTCTATTCCGCCCGCCCGTAATGCTTCGGCGCGGATTCTGTCCGCCAGTTCGCTTTCTACGAACCCGCGTAATGCGTTGCGCACTGTCTGTAATGTACAGCCATGCAGCTTTGCCATTCTGCTTGTTTCTCCGTATGCTACTAATATTCGTTTCATTTTTATCGTTTATTTAATTGATTATTAAAATTGCTGTTATTACTAATGTCCAAATGACTGTGATTTGGATGATTAAAATGCGTTTTGCTTTCTTCATGACTGCTTAGTTTAATTCAGGTACAACAAGTTCCGCGTCGTTCGCTTCATCACCCCATTTGGAGATGACTAAAACGCCTCCTTTGACGTAGCGGAATACAATCGGGTCAAGATTGTGTACTGCTTCTTTTTTCCCTATTTTGAAGAAACCAAATCCGTTTTTTAATTTCTTAAGTTCCTTGAGGTTAAACAGTGATTTATCGGCGGCGATATATAAAGTTTTATAGTCTTCTTTTATCGTGCGGAATACGCTATGTGTTTTAATCCAGTCGTAACCATACTTTTTGCAGTGTTTTTTAAGCTCCCAAACATCCATTTCAATTTCGCTGTCAAGAGAGAAATGGCCATAATCTATATCATCCATTTCATAATGAAAAATATTGGGTCTTAAATCTAATAAACTGATTTTTCCATACATAGCTATTTCTTCCATATTCTTATCCGGTACGTTGCCCGTGTAATTTCCTACCGGAGCATAAACAAGACTGTATTTTTTACACAACCAGTCTAACTGTTCATCGGTGATGAATTTCAAAAAAGGATACTTTTCTTTGTAATAAATAACTTGGTCATGCTCTATTCTTTGGCTTTCAAGATAATCAAACATTTCGCCATACTTTCTTTTTTCTTTTTCTTCGAGTTTATTTGCATCTGATATAAGCTTTGCTCTCTGATTCTCCAGGCGGGTTAATTCAGCCACTTCGCTTGTGCCGGTAAAGCCCAATGAACGGAGAGTTTTTGCCTTTTCCATTTGATGAGCAACCGAATAAAAGGCCTCTTCCAATCCGGCATTAGCGTTGTGTATCGCTTCCCTTCGTTTTTCAGCGATGACTTTTAACTTTTCATCATAATTGATTAAAAATGCATTTGCACCGTCTATGAGACTTTCAGACGCTGAATCAAATGCGTTGTGAATCTGTTTTACTGTTACTGTTTCCATGATTTATTTATTTAGTTGTTATTTGTTATTTATTTTCGGTTCTTCTATTTTCACAAATCCGGTTACGTTATGGAGCATTCCCTCCCATACGTCTTCGAAGTAGTCGCCCCGCCAGCAGGCAACAAAGTAATACGTCCTGTCAGGCTCGCATTTGACAAGGCAGATGTCGCCCGGTGTTAGACCGGATGTGCCGTCCGTTGATTTCCATCTGATTTTCATGACTGTTTATTTTTTATTTAATTAATGTTTGTATTATTGCCCGTCGTGCCGGTAGCG
>JAIRZQ010000083.1 GCA_031267135.1 Prevotellaceae bacterium | reverse complement strand
AGGTTCAAATAAAAGGATATGCCGATGATTATAGTAAAAAAATATCCTTTTATGCCACTGCAAAAAAACTTACTATTGACTGGGGAGATGGACAGAAAGAAGAAATAACTCCTAACGGCAATGGACGGGAATTTTCGCACGAGTACGAAAATGCTACAAATTTTCAGACCATATCCATAAATACCGAAGATTTAACCGAAATCGGATTTAGATATAATTACGGGTATATGTATGATGGTGATATTTATGAATTAAGGTTCGGCAACTGCCCGAAATTAAAAAAGATTGATGGATTATATAATGATTTGCGTAAACTTACCGTATTTGAGATAAACAGGGCGGAATCATTGGAACAGTTAAGTATTTATAAAACCGATTTAACAGAATTAAATTTAAACGGCTGCATAAATCTGAAAAGTTTAAATTGTTCTTCTAATGGTAAATTAACATCATTGGATGTAAGTAGATGTACAAAGTTGAAAAGTTTAGATTGTTCCGGAAATCAATTGACATCATTAAATGTAAGTGGATGTACAAATCTGATAACGTTAGAATGTTCCGATAATCAATTAAGCGCAACGGCATTAAATTCGCTGTTTACAGGCTTGCCCGTACGCACAGCGGCAGATAATGCGATGATAAGATGTTGGGAAAATCCCGGTTATGAAAGTTGCAATACAAGTATTGCAACCAATAAAGGGTGGTATGTTTATTATTTAGCGTTCGTAGAGCCTACAGGCGTAACGCTCAACAAAACAACGCTTGCGCTCGCTGTCGGAGAAACCGAAACATTAACGGCAACGGTAACTCCCGCCAATGCAACCGACAAAACCGTAACGTGGACAAGTAGCGCACCCGCAGTTGCAACTGTTGACGATGGCTTGGTAACGGCAGTAGCCAAAGGTGAAGCAACCATAACAGTAACGACCGCCAACGGCAAAACGGCAACCTGCGCTCTGACATTACATTAAGGGAAGCCGAAAACTTTTAGAGTAGGTAAAAATTTTTTAAAAAAATAAAGTTATGAATAAAAATATAGAAAAAAAAACAGGAACAGAAGACACCATATTAGCAAGATGGTATGATAATGGTGAATTAAAAGAAATAACAATCAAAGAATATTTGAAATACGTTAAAGAGAAAAATAAAGAAAAGTTAGCCGAATTTGTATGTCAGCGGTTATATACCCGCTATTTGAAGCCGTTTGAATACGACGATAAAAAATATATAGACGAATATAAAAACGGTTTTTCAATAATGGCAAATTGCTGCCTGCTTATCGAAACTTTACTATCATTTAAGGCTGGTCGGAAAGATAATAAAGATGAAATATTGAAAAATTTATTTGAAAATTTTTTGGGAGGAAATGATAATTTGAAAGAATTTCAAGGCATAGGTTTTTATAACAATATTCGTTGTGGTATTTTGCATCAGGGCGAAACTACAGGAGGATGGAAAATAAGAAGAGAAGGAAAACTTATAGACAAAACAAATCATATTATTAATAGCACGTTGTTTGCCGATAAATTAAAAAAATCACTTGAAGCATATTCAGATGAATTGAAAAAATCAGATTGGGAAAACGAACTTTGGAAAAATTTTATAAACAAAATGGATGCGGTAATCGAAAATTGCAAATATAAAGAAAAATAAATCCTTGTTCGGCGTAGCGTTTGGCAACAGCGCAGGCAGCAAAGCAAACCCAGTCCAACCTAACAGGTTTTTAAAACCTGTTAGGTTGGGCTTTGCAAAAGTCCGTCATTGCGAACTGCGAGGTACGAAGCAGAAAGCAATCCGGTTTATTAACAATGATTTCCGGATCGCTTCGGCGTTCCGCCTCGCAATGACGAAAAACGGTTTTTTCCTTAACTTTGTAAACTTGTCAGGTCTAAAATACATACGGTCGTCATTGCGGGTTCGACCCGCAATCTCATCATTCAGGGGATTCTGACTTTCGTCAGAATGACGGCTGTTTGTTTCTTTTTCTACCAGCGTTTTGTTCCATGCGGGACATTTCAATTGACAATTATTTGTTTCGCTTAATATGTTTCTTCTTCTTATCATCGTTTTTGATTTTTTTCAAACCTAACAGGTTTTTAAAACCTGTTAGGTTTTGTAAAAGGTCACCGACTTGTGGTTATGAAGATATTGCCTTGACGTAAGTTAACAGAAAAAACATCTTTATTATCTCTTATCTCTGAAAAATAACTTGCTAAGGAACGGTAATTTATTTTATCGCCGGGTTTTATTTATTTCCATTTATACATTTCGCAGATAATTTTTGTCCATTCCGGTGTAAATTGAAAATTTTCGAGTATATTTGCGTAAATAATTTTTTATGTTTCATTTTTTAATTTATTAAATTTATGGTAAAATACACAGTAACCGAAAAGGGCAATCCGCAGAATTTGCAAGCCTCGAAAAAATGGTATGCCAATGCAAAATCCTCAGGCGATATTACCCTGCGGAAATTGGGAAAGGAAATTGCAGCCCGCAGCACCGTCAGCCCTGCCGACACGCAGGCTGTGCTTGTGGCTCTCACCGAAGTGCTTACCGAACACCTTGCCGACAGCAAGATTGTGCGGCTTGGCGACTTTGGCGCGTTTCAAGTATCAATCAGCAGCGATGGCGCCGAAACAGCCGAAAAGTTCAGCCCGTCGCTGATTAAGAACCCGAAAGTGGTTTTCCGTGCAGGTATCGACATTAAGGAAATGCTCAATAACCTGAAATACGAAAAGGCATAATCCGTTTCTCAAAACGATACGTGTCGTTTGAACAAACGACACGTATCGTTAAACAAAAAGGAACGCATCGTTTGGGGAAACGAGGCGTATCGTTTTTGAGGAGGCTGTGTCAAAAGTCGATCATTCTGCGCTTGATGCGGAATATTTAAAAAATGAGAGTTGATTTTCAGGATATTGCGAGCCTCCGCTTCGTTGCGCACGCAATGAGGAACAAAACAGAATTAACAGCTAAATAATAAAAGACATGAAAAAAATTATCGTTTTTGTTTACATTATAACACTATCGGTAAACATTCTTGCGCAGCAGCGTCTGCGCGACTACGGAATTGAAACAGGCATTTTCAAGACAGGAAAAAATAATGCTGTTACGGATGTTGCCGGAGTGAAAGTCGGACACGTAACGCTGATTGAAGGAAACGATATTCGTACGGGAGTTACAGCAATCATACCTCACGAAGAAAATATCTTTCAAAAAAAATGCCCTGCTGCAATTTATGCCGGCAACGGATTTGGAAAAATAACAGGCTACACGCAGGTTTGCGAACTTGGAAACATTGAAACGCCAATAATTTTAACCAATACGCTAAGCGTAGCTCAAGCCATTGAAGGGCTTGTTACATATACCCTTTCACAGGAAGGCAATGAAAATGTGAAGTCGGTAAACAGCATTGTCGGCGAAACCAACGACAGCGGGCTTAACGACATACGCAAGCGGTACGTAACATCTCAACACGTTATTGATGCAATTACCAATGCAAGGGATGGAGCGGTTGCCGAAGGCAATGTCGGCGCAGGAACGGGAACCCGGTGCTTTGGCTATAAGGGAGGAATAGGCACGTCTTCGAGGGTATTGCCGGCAGCTTACGGAAGTTATACCGTTGGCGTACTGGTACAGTCTAATTTCGGCGGCATACTTGAAATTAACGGAGTGCATGCAGGAAAAAAACTTGGTCAATACAGTTTTAAGGATGCCGTTGAAAAGGATAATTCCCTGAATCCCGACGGCTCGTGCATGATTGTTGTGATAACGGATGCTCCCGTTGATGCGCGCAATCTTGAAAGAATGGCAAAGCGTGCCATGCTCGGACTTGCAAAAACAGGAGGAATTGCATCTAACGGCAGCGGCGACTATGTTATTGCACTTTCTGTTTGCAGGGAAAACTTAATTGATGAGCAGACAAAGTACTACACGCCGGTTCTTTTACACAACGATGCAATGTCGGCGCTTTTTGAAGCTGCCATCGAAGCTACAGCCGAAGCAATATGGAATTCGCTTTTTACCGCCCGAACCATGACAGGATTTAACGGTATGGAAGTAAAGTCGCTGCCTGTCGACAAAGTCGTTGAAATGCTAAAAAATGCAGATAGTAAATAGGAAGTTTTTTGTATCCTGCGCATATCTTTTGAATTAAATTTCCCCGATTTTGGCTAACAGAACCGTTTTTCGTTTTTTAACAAAGACATGAAAAATCCAACTAATCTATTGTGGATTAGTTGGATTTGTTTTTATTTTTTATGAACTGCCCTAAGGAATTATTCTTGCCGTATCCGGTCTGATTTCAAATCTGCCCGTATCCTGCCGAACTACATTTATTGAATCCCGCATATCCGTTCGCCTTTGACGAAGCTGTTCGCGGCGCCGGCGCAATCGTCCGGGATGGAACATTGAATTCCACAGCTCTTTCCATGTATTAAATCCGCCCTGGTATGAAATTCGCCCTCCCTGGCGGCTTGTTTCCGTATCATAGGTGTATTCATCGGTAGAATGACTGAATGCTTTGAATTTCAAACTTCCCGAAGGATTAAGCTTTACATCCACATCAAAATTTCCTGCAATATCGCTTGTAGAGGTACGCGGCGCGCTGCCTATGTTGCCGCTGACTTCCACCCTGTCTTCAAACATTTTGAATGATGCATGAGCGTCAAATTCGGTTTCGGTAGAAGCATTTCCCGTGCGAATATCAACTCCAAGATCCACAGGCACTTTAAGAGATGCAAGCCATGCGCTTAACTGATTTGACAGAATTTCGGAAATATTCGATGTTATGCTTGCATTACTGATAATACTGCCCATCTGTTCTTCGGGAATGAAATTTCCGAATGCAAGCAAAAACGAAAACTGTTTCCACAGTTTTTCGTCGGTATTTAGCATTGATTGAGCGCGCGCTTTTGTATCAACGTCTATATTTTGAATTTCGATAATCGGCTTTATAGTAAAATTGGAAATGTTGTCAGTAAGCTGCACCCTGCACACAACAGGATATTTTGCATTACTGATGGTAGTATCGGCTAAAAGATTACGCAGCGACAAACGTAGAGATCGCACGTAATCGGCTGTAATGTCTATTTTTGTTCTGTTCAGGTCGCCGTTGAAATTTATCCGGCTGCCTCTGTTTATTGCAAACTCTTTCGACAGAAGATTTAACATTGGAAGCGTCCATTTGAAATTTCCGTTTTCGATAATATAGTTTCCGTACACTGCAAATTTTTCTTCGCTCGGATTTATGGTCATTTGTAATGCACCCGAGCCGGTTACTGTTATTGCATCGCCCGAGTTTTCATCCAGTACAATTTGAACTTCCGCATTATTGTTCATTGTAACCGTAAGAGCTATATTCAAACGGGATTTGGCTGCGCCCGCTTCCTTATTTTCCTTAATTTGGGTAATATATTTTTCTTCGTAATTTGACTTTATTACCGCATTGGTATTTTCAAAAGTCAGAAGCGTTTTTTCGGATATTGTTGCAGAATTAAGAGGAATAACAATTTTTGTTGATTTTTCGGGTCTTACATTGATATTAAAATTCAAATCATCCAGTTTGCCTCTAAGTCGTAAAATTCCCGATATGTATGCATTTCCGTAAAACTCATTACTGTCGTTTTTGACAGTATTTAGTCCCAGTAATTTATCGGCATTAAGATTTATGTCGAATACAAAATCTTTCAAATTTTCATGATTTACGGTGGCGTTCAAGCGTCCTGTATTGTTTTGACTGTCGTAAAGAGTCGTATTTTCTTTTATTTTAATTGCATTTTTTCCAAAACTTATCGGCGCTGAAAACAAATAATGCGTTTTCAAAAAATCAACAGTAAATCCGACATCGTTGAGAACTGCATCGCCAAGCAGGCTTAGCCGCCCTCCTGCGCCTTTCAAATTCAATATTCCGGTCAAATTTCCTTCTATTTCGTTCAATTCACCGACAATAAGAGGTTCGATAATTTTAAGTTCAAATTTTTTTGCATCAAAAGATAAATCAAAATAGTTTTTTTTAGGCGTATACAAGCCCCGCATGTCAAGTTTTTCTTCGCTGTTTTTTACGATTTTAGATAAAAATTCAATACCTTTCGCTGTATCTGCCCAACGGCTCAATATCGAAATTTTCCCAAGCAACCAGTCGTTTGCATAAATATCGGTTGTTTTTATATCCGAAAAAAACATTAAATCTCCGCCAATATTGGCAATTCGTGCATTACCAAAAATATTTCCTTCAAACTTATAACCTTCGGCTTCAAATACAGGGTTAAAATTTGCCATGTTAAAATCTTTCAGCTCGAGGCGCATTGAAGTATTCGGCAAAGTCGAATATATTCCGTTTACAGTAACTTTCTGTTCTCCGCACACGGCTTCAAATTTTGAAACTTCAAAATAATCATCCTTAATTTTCATGTCGGTCAGTACGAAATTCCATGCCGTGTTATTGATAATCATTTGTGATGTGTCTATTTTGAATCCGTAATAAATATTTTCATCGCTGTCTTTCAATATTTGCGTTTGAATATTTATTTTTCCGTTGTTTCCGTTTTTGTTGCCATACAGTATTTCGCCCGATATTTTATTGTCGCTTATGTTTCCTTTTATGTATGGTTTTGTAAAATTGAAACCAGCTGCGGTCATTTCATCACATTTTGCATTAAATTTGAAATCGGAATCCGTACTTCCGCTTATTTCAATATTTTTAATCATGGTTTTACCGATGCCGATAAAATCGGATTTAAAATTCAGTTTTGCTTCATCGCAGTTTACTGTTAAATCGGCAACGGTATTTTCGGCAATAAACAGTTCGGGATTTATGATGCGCAAAATGTTTTGTGTATTTTTTGTTTCGATTTTCAGTTTGTAATCGGCGTTTTGATTGTAACTTGTATCACTGTGAATATTGGGAATATATTTTGATATAATGTATTGAGCATTCAGCATGAAATCCTCAAAATGCGTATTGCCTTCGTATATTACATCAAAATATGATGATTCCAGTGAAATGCTGTTGCTATTTCCTTTTTGATTTGCTTTTAACTGTACCGTTTCTATGTCAATAATTTCGCGGGAATTTTTGTATTTTGCATTTTGCAATTTTGCAGTTCCAATGAAATTGATGCCTTTTCCCCGCAAATTTGCGGCGATTTTTCCTGAAAACACAGATACCGTATCATCGGTTTTTACTTTCAGTTTATATAAATCGGCATAAGCTACATCTGCTGTAAAGCCGAAAGTATAATCAACCGATTCCGTTTTGTTCATATCAATACGTCCCAGAAAATTAAATTTTAAATTTTCATCATCGCATATTACATTTCCATCGAAATAATTGCCCGATAATATACCGCTGATATTTATATTTTTATAATTGAGTCCATTAAAAAGCAAATCCGAAACTTCACCTCTTGCAAACAATTTGAATTTTTCGTTTACCGACTGTTCCGCTCTCATTTCCATATTTAACGATACGGTTTTGATATTTTCAATTCCCATAAATTGTCCCAAATAAAAATCTGTTAACTCTAAAGAGCCTGTAATATCAAAATCTCTGTCAAATGCCGCAAAATCTAATTTTGCATCGGTTTGCACTGTTCCGAGATTTGTTTTGAATAAACCTGCAATCGAAAAATTATTGTAAAATCCCGATAATTTACCGGAAAAGTCAATGCTTTTGAACGGTTCAAATTCCTCGCCCAATACTGTTTCGCCTGTATGCGTAACTTGCTCGACTATTGTATTTATCTCGTTTATGGTTGTTGACACGGTTAGATTTTTACATTCAAAAACCGTTGTATCAATGTCGGGCAAGCCTTTAAATGAAAAATCGCCTGTCAATTCCGTCCGGCATGTTGAGCTTGATATGTTGAAATTGTACGTATGCATGTCGGCAACGGTTCCGTTTACTTTGCCGTGCGGAAAAACAACAATGTCCGAACTTGCCAGGTCGTGGGCAAAAAAACCTATTGTCTTGAAAGCAAGATATCCGTCTGCAATATTGGCTTCCATGCGGACTCTGTTTAGATAGTCGTCGATATCATCGCTGCCGTTCGGAAAATTCATCGCAAAATAATCAAACTTCAAATACGTATAATCATCGGTTATCGAAAGACCGGGTAAATAAGCTCTGTGCGAACACACATAAGATTTTTTTCCTGTAGAAATTTTTACAAGATGAAAGCCCGATTTTTCGCGAAATGCGAGTTCGGGAATATCAAAAAATATGGTATCGGCAACTGCTTTTATATTATTTGCAGTGAGATATATACTGTCAACCTGCAAATTGGAAAAGTTAATCTGCGAAGGAATCGTTTCATTCGTATCATCACGATTTTGCAGCGAAAATCTGAAGTTATTCAGTTTCAATTGCCTTGTGGATATCGAAAAGCCTTCGCTTTCGGAAACGTTAACGCTCGTATCGTTAGTCGACAAACGCTCCAGCAACTTATTCAGATTAAGCGTATCGTTAGTTGTAATTAAATTAAACTGCCCGTTGGTGAGCGTTACCGAACTGAGATTTATTTTCTTTTCTGCAAACCAGATATTTGCAAGATTCGCTTCCACTTCGGCTATGCTTGCGAGCGTATCGCCTTCCGCATCTTCGACATATAAATCCTCCAGTATCAAACTTTTGAAAAATTTGTAATTTACCGATTTTATGCTTACTTTCGTTTTTGTTTTTTGCGATATTTCGTTCGTTATTTTTTGAATAATGTATGTTTGAATCGGCGGAAGCTTGAGCATAAAATACGCTGTTACAGGTAACAAAATCACCAGTAATAACAGTATTTGCGATATTCCCTTTATTGTTCTCAACAACATTTACAGATATTTACTGCAAAAAAAACGAAAAAAATTGATATATTCGACAAAGATGAAACATTTTTGCATAATTTTTAAAAACATGGCTATTATACTTGGTATAGAATCATCGTGTGATGACACTTCGGCGGCAGTAATAAAAGATGGAATTTTGCTGTCCAATATTATTGCAAATCAATCTGTTCATGAATTTTACGGAGGCGTAATTCCCGAGCTTGCATCACGCGCTCATCAGCAAAATATTATTCCTGTCGTATCTATGGCAATTAAAAAGGCAGAAATAGAAAAAAATGAAATTTCGGCGATTGCATTTACACGAGGTCCGGGGCTTATGGGTTCGCTGCTTGTCGGCGTGTCGTTTGCAAAAGGTTTTGCAAAAGCGCTTAATATTCCGATGGTTGAGGTAAATCATTTGCAGGGTCATATTCTTGCTCATTTTGTGGACGAAAAAGACAAAAAAAATCCTCATCCTGAATTTCCATTTTTGTGTCTTCTTGTTTCGGGCGGACACACGCAGCTGGTTGTCGTAAACGATTACCTGAACTTTGAAATTATAGGTAAAACCGTAGATGATGCAGCCGGCGAAGCTTTTGACAAATGCGCAAAAGTTATGGGATTGCCGTATCCGGGAGGCCCGGTTGTTGACAGGCTTGCAAAAGAAGGCAATCCCGATGCATTCGCATTTGCTCATCCTGTTGTCGGCGGGCTGGATTACAGTTTCAGCGGATTAAAAACATCCTTTCTGTATTTCCTTCGCGACAGAATCGCCGAAAATCCTGATTTTATAGAAAAAAACAGGGCTGATCTGTGCGCATCACTGCAAAATTCGATTATACGGATTCTGTTGAAAAACCTTATCAAAGCATCGGAACAGACAAAAATAAAAGAAATAGCAATATCAGGCGGCGTTTCTGCAAATTCGGGCTTGCGCAGCGCTGTTGCCGACGAAGGAAAACGCAGAGGATGGAATGTGTATCTTCCTCAATTGAAATTTACAACCGACAATGCGGCAATGATTGCAATAACAGGTTATTTTAAATACTTGAACAGCCAAACATGCGGATACGATGTCAGTCCGATGGCACGAATGTAGGGACTATTCATGAAAAGTAAAAAACGGAATTGATAAATCTGAATAGAAATTAAATTTATAAGCTACTTAAAATAAAATAATTACATCTATGCATCTCTATTTATTAGCTAATGCCATATTAATAGATCATTATGGCGTTCTATGCCCTGTATCTATCTTTTTCAACGCTTTTTTTGCCAGAAGCTCAATATTTACCGCATCAAGATATATGAGTAATAAAAAAATAGCACCTCCATCTTCTGAAAGTCGCTTTGCTATTAATATTTCCTTATTTTTCTTTTGTAGCGCGATCCGGGATTGAACCGGAGACCTCATGATTATGAATCATGCGCTCTAACCTGCTGAGCTACCGCGCCTCATCCATACAAAAAACTCCTCTTTTGATTTTGAGGATGCAAAATTAATAAAATTTTACATCACTGCAATAACTGTTCAAAAATTATTGTCAAAACTATATGGCATTGAATGTAAAAACTTGTTTTATGCCTGTTTATATTGCATCTTTTTTGGTATATTCCGAAAATTCGCAACCGAAAGTATCTGCCAGATAATTATCCATTTCGTCTGCCTTTAAAGCAAGATTTGTTATGTTATTGCGTAATTCATCGGCATATTTTTCGCACAAAAGATCTGAAATATGCAGCCTGTATGAAATAAATATCTGATTATTTTCAAGTCCCAACTGATAAGGCTGTGTGACTCCGCTAAGTAAATATTTAAGCACTGGCTCCAAATCCTTTTTAGGTAAAATATTTATCGGGGATGTGCAGAACAAATACGAGCGGTCGTAAACAAACATCCTTATTTCAGAGCTTCCTTTGTGGAATTTCCATGCTTCATAACCTACCCGCGCAATTACAGGATTGATTCCCATATCGTCGATTGCTTTTTCGCAAAATTGGGCAAGATCTGTAAGTTGCTGTTCCGTAAAAATATTTTCCGACAATTTTTCGCCGCATGACGGACAATATTCAACTTGGTCGGATATTAACGAATCGCAACTGCTGCACTGTACGTTGAATTTTGTTTTGTCTAGTGATTCTATTTCTGTCAAAATTTTATTTAAACTTTCAACGGGAATACCGAATCCCATATTGTCGGCATCGGTAATTTTGCTTGCCGTTATTGCAACGAGTTCGCTGTTTTCGTTAAACATTGGACCGCCGCTGTTTCCCGGATTCACTGCCGCATCTGTTTGTATGTAATATTTGTTTTTAATCAACTGCTTTGGCGACGATACAGTTCCTTCGGTTACTGTAAAAGGCATTCCGAACGGATATCCGGCAACGTTCAATTTTTGCCCGATTTGAACTTCTCCGGATTTTGAAATTTTGATTTCCGGAAGTTTTGAAAAATCACCTTCGGATGAAAGCAGGGCGATGTCGAGCTCGGGATTTACAAGAATAACGTTTGCAAGAAAAAGATTTTTATCGTTGTCCTGGATTGCCATTTTTTTGAAACCTGCTACAACATGATAATTTGTTACAAACATATTGTATTGTTTCATATAGAAGCAACTGCCTGTGCCGTCGGCATGATTTACCTTATAAATTGTTTTGTGTATATTTTGATCCATTTTTTTAATTTTTAAGATTTGAATTTTGTTTACCTGTATAAAATTTATGAAACAGTTAATGCGTTATTTTTTAAAAAACGACGACATCATTTTCTTTATGCCTTCTGAAATTTGCGCTGCATAATCCGAAAAATCGGAAACGACTGCCAAATCTCCGTTCATTATTTTTTCCATTGCCTTGTATAAAATAGGCGCTGCAACATTAAGGCTTTGCGTAGATGCCCGCTGCATTGCATTTACTACCAGCGCATTTATGTCATCCTGCAAATTGTTGTAATAATACATTTCGTAAAATTTGTACACAGTAAGAACGCAAACGTATAAATAATCTTCATTTTGCATTGCATTCGAAACATCATCGTATGTTTTCTGAAAATTATGCTGAATATTTTCGAGGCTTGAACGCCGTTTAGGCGGAACAAACGTTTCCACATAATATAAATCTTCCGCAAACTTTTCCTTAGGCATTACAATTAATTTTTGTATGAAATCTTTTCCTCGTGCAACGACTTCGGGAAGCTGAATATCCTCACGGTCATGCTCTTGAATGGCTTTACCCAAATCATTCAATAATTGTCCCTGAGGATGCGCATAATATGAAATTTTATAAAATGTTGTTGCGATGACATTCCATGCATATCCGTATTTGCGGTCGGTTTCAAAAAACTTGACATTATCAAGACATTCCTTAAGGCTCAATTGAATTACATCGTAAACCGCATCAACAGTTGCATTGTCATACGGTGTAACTTTGGGTTCATATATTCGTTCCGCTCCGAATTTGGTAACAAATTCATCATCATACTTGTCGCCTGTAATGCAAATTTCATCGAAAACATAATATATTTTCCATGGATTTGTAAGTTCAATGGGACACGAATATTCAAAATTCAACTTGCCATCATTCAATACAATCTGTGCAAGATTCAGATTGTTAAAATTAAGCCCTGATATTTGTCTGAGCAAAGGCATGACATTTTTTTCGGGTAACGATAAAAACGGAGCCGTAATTTTCAGCTGTTCATTTTCCAATTTAATATTTACGATTATTGAACCGTGAGGAATATTAAATTCAGTTGCTGCCGAATTTCCGTATTTTTTCTGAAATTCGGGATTCAGATAATTTAAAAACTCTTTAAATGCTCTGTGATACTCTTGATTGTCAAAAGCATCTAAACTTTTATCCCACGCATCCGTATTTATTTTACTCGCGGTTGACGAAATCGTAGATAAGTTAAATGTTAAAGTTTTTTTCATATTAATTCCTTTAATTATTAATAAAATCAATTTTGCGCAAAGATAATAATTTTATTAAACCGAATACAATAAATATTTATATTTTTTTTAATAATATTATACACAATGCATTATTTTTTCATGATATTCATTTGGTTTTTTGCTGTTTACAGATGATATGAAAAAATCGGTCGGAATTAAATATGCATCCGACCGATTCCTTGTCCTGTATTAAAACCTAAACCTTACGGCTCTACTATGATAAAGTGATTTGCCCAGCCTGTAGGTTCGAAGGTGAACCAAATCACCACGCTGTAATCTTTTGCCACGGCGGCAACAATGCCTTTATCTTCAACCGTCAATCCGTAAGTTGAATTTACCCATTCCGAAAATGCCAGCTTCGCTCCGTTTTTGTACACATGAGGCGTCCTGTCTCCTCCGAACGGAAATTCATACGGAGAGGAATAGAAAAGCGTACCATCATCGGTAACATAACAGGCATTGGCGTCTGTTTCGTCATCCACAAGGGTTAATGTTCCATCCGACATTTTATAGCTATACGGGATATATGTGGCAGGAATAGGGTTGAAGATCGTTCCAAACTGCGGCGTTCTGATTACCCCGCTCGAATATTCACCCATCACGCTTAACCCTGTTACATTTTGCGGACATGGATATTGGTCGAATCTGAAATAGTCCTCGTTATAGGTTACCTTGTCGGGAGCAATTTCACTGAACACATAACTGTTTCCTTCAAGCGTCCATTTGCAGGCAATCCATGTGGCGCCATCTGCATTAATTCTACCTAAAATATACTTTCCGTCGGCAGAAATCAAATCAACATAAACGCCCTTGTATTGCTCTTCGGTTACGTATGAAGACGGAAAATCCAACGGCGTACTAATTCCGTTTTTTACCAGATATGGAGCGTAAATATTTTCAGCATTGCTCTCATGTTTAACGGTGGTACTTCCATCTGCCGTTACGCCCCGCGCAAAAGGCGTTCCGGTATCATCAACACCACGCAGCAAGAAAGAACCATCGGATATAAGACTTGGGGTTGTCGCTCCGGTATATGTCGCGGGCACATAATTCTCGTCGGCAATCTGATAAAGGTCTATCACAACGCCGGTTATATCATACTCGCCGGCGGCATAGCGCCCGTTAGGCGAAAGGTGCTCTATCGGAATACCATATACAATACGGTCATATTGCACGGGCGTTCCGTGATCCTGGGTTACCGAAATTTCCGCCTTATTTGCCGGATTGGCGCTTTCAGCAACCGTGATAACACCTTCACGATTGTCAAGCGACCTTGACGGCTGCGCCGTAACGATAAGATTCCCGCCTTGTTTTTCGACGGTTATCCAGTCGAGTTCTTCTGCCACGTCCCACTCGATAGCGCTTGTTACCTCAATGGTTTGGGGGCTTTCGGCTTTTGAAGTGAAATGCAAAGTTGATTCACTTAGTTTGATGGTAGTGTCAACCACAGGTGCAGGATCATCGTCGCCGCACGACACCGAAAACGTTACAATAGTTGATATTGCAACTGCATTCAAAAAAAATTTACTTAGTTTTTTCATTGATTTGAGATTTATTTATATTTATTAATTTGTTATATTACAGTTATTTAAACTGTTTTTTATTTATTTTACATTATATTATCCGTACTTGTCGTATAATTTACATTATAGGACATACAAAATTATATCCATATTTTATTATAAGCAAAAACAATTTTTTTGACAATTATATGAAAAAGCATCTATATTACTGATAATCATATACATTTTTTGTCCTATAATGTAAATTATAAGACAAAAAAAAATCGAGAAGTGTTAAAATTTCAGATAATTATTGATTTACTGCTGTTTGATTTATCATTGACGGTTTTTAATTTGAGGATTGTCAATAGTAAATAAGAAAATGGTCAATGAAACAATGTCCCGCCACCTCAGGACAGAATGTCTGTAGAAATAGATACTGAACTTAACCTGACAGGTTTACAAATGATTATTCGTTACCGACATTTCATTCATGTGTTTCGCAGGATTTAAATATTTAATCAATCGTCAATCGCAGAATCGCATCTGTATTTGATTTATCGCTGCAAAGCGCTTGCAAATCAAAAATAAAAAGTAAATTTGTGCAATCTTAAATCAATATACATGAAAAAACAATCCGATTTTCTGGTTATAGGTTCCGGAATTGCAGGTTTAAGCTTTGCGATTAAAGCATCAAAATTCGGAAAAGTTATATTGCTGTGCAAAACCACACTTGATGAAGCAAATACGGCTTTTGCCCAAGGCGGAATAGCATCTGTAACTTATGCTCCCGATAATTTTGAAAAACATATTTCCGACACGCTGATTGCGGGAGATGGACACTGCAATAACGCTGCTGTTGAAAAAGTTGTTCGTGAAGCGCCTGAACAAATCAAGGAACTTATCGAATGGGGCGTAAGTTTTGATAAAAATACAGATGAAAAATTCGATTTGCACCGCGAAGGAGGTCATTGCGAACATCGTATTCTGCACCACAAAGACAATACAGGCTTTGAAATACAGCAAAGTCTGGTAAAGCGTGCAAAAGAAGAATCCAATATCGAAATTCTCGAAAATCATTTTGCAATTGACATAATAACCCAGCATCATTTGGGAAAAATTGTAACGCATCATACGCCGAATATCGAATGTTATGGCGCGTATGTTCTTGACGAAACAACAAATATTATTCATACATTTTTATCGAAAATAACTTTACTTTCAACAGGCGGAATAGGCAATGTTTATCTGACAACTACCAATCCCGATATTTCCACGGGCGATGGCATTGCAATGGCTCATCGGGCGCGGGCAATAATTGAAGATATGGAATTTGTCCAGTTTCATCCTACGGCGCTGTACAATCCCGGCGAACGCCCATCGTTTCTTATAACCGAAGCGATGCGTGGTTACGGAGCCGTTTTGCGAACTCAGGATGGTAAAGAATTTATGCAAAAATACGATGAACGCTGTTCGCTTGCTCCGCGCGATATTGTTTCGCGGGCTATCGACAACGAAATGAAAATACGTGGCGAATATTTTGTATATTTGGATGTTACTCACAAAAATGCCGAAGAAACAAAAAAACATTTTCCCAATATTTATAAAAAATGCATGGAACTGGGAATCGATATAACGAGAGACTGTATTCCGGTTTCGCCGACTGAACATTATCTTTGCGGAGGAATAAAAGTAGATTTGAACGGACGAACATCCATAAACCGTTTGTATGCAGCGGGCGAATGTTCGTGTACAGGCTTGCACGGAGGAAACCGTCTGGCATCTAATTCATTGATAGAAGCCATTGTTTATGCCGATGCTGCTGTGAATGATGCAAAAAATATGTTGCCCGCACTGCAATACAAACACGATATTCCCGACTGGAACGACGAAGGAACTTCGCTCAACGAAGAAATGATATTGATAACTCAAACGTTCAAGGAAGTTGAGCAGATAATGAGTACATACGTGGGAATTGTCCGTTCCGATTTGCGGTTGACGCGGGCAATGAGACGACTCGAAATTCTTTTTCGCGAAACCGAAGAACTTTTCGACAAATCGGTTGCTTCGCGCAAAATATGCGAATTGCGAAACGTCATAAGCATGTCGTACCTTATAATAAAACAGGCAATGCAACGCAAAGAAAGTTTAGGATTACACTATACGATAGATTATCCTAAAAAATGATTTATAATCATAAATGCCGTTTACAACACAAAAACATCGCTCGGCGATGTGCGAGGAAGTACGTAGAGATTAACATTCAAGCCTTTTTCATTCAGTTTTTCGGCAACGGTCTGATATGCAAGTTGCGGTAAATTATTTTCTCTGCTCAAATGACAAAGCCAAACATGACTTAATTTTTCATTAATATTTTCCGACAGAAAATCAGCCGCCTGCCTGTTGCTCAAATGTCCCGTGTCCGCCTTTATCCGTTTCTGTAAGGAAACAGGATATTTGCCTTTATCAAGCATTTGTTCATCATAATTTGCTTCAATAACCAGATAATCGGCATTGCATATATGTTTTTTTGCATTTTCGCAAATATAGCCCAAGTCTGTAACAAGCGTAAAGCGCTTACCATTAAAACCGACCGTATATCCTACATTGTCGCATCCATCGTGTGAAATGCCAAATGCTTCCACGCAAAAATCATCAATCACAACAGGCTTGTTCTTTTCTATAATACGCTTGCACGAATTAGCCGTTTGCCTTAAAATATAACTGTCAGCTATTGCATTGTGAGTTTTTTCGGTTGCATACACAGGCAAAAACGCTTTTTCGCTCAACGCACCGACATATCTTACGTGATCTATATGATCGTGGGTAATAAAAACGGCACGAACATTATTCAGGTCAAATCCTGCTGTATGCAGTCGTTTTTTGATGCTTCTAACGGCAATTCCCGCATCTATAAGAATGCCGTGATTTCTTGTCCCTATGTAAAAACAGTTCCCGCTGCTGCCGCTTGCAAGGCTTATAAAATTAATTTCCATATTCATTTTTTGACGTTGCAAAGGTAAAAATAATATCCAAATTGAAACCCGTATTAAATGTATCATAATCTATAATCAAGCTGTTTGGATGCATTAAATAATTATCATTCAACTGCAATTTGTGAAGATTATAAAATCATACTTTCAGATATGAAAAATTTGGGTATTGCTAACTACGTATAGTTTTTGATATAACGGAAAATTGTAATTTAAAATTCAAAACTTTATTTTTTCTTTTTAAATGCATTTTAATTACAAATTATCTTATAATAATAAGGTGCTTATACGTTATTTTGCTTAAAGATATAATAATATGAAATGAAAAATATAATAATATAGCAAACAGTAATATAAAAAACCATATATGTACAATCAGTACATATCTTTATATAATATTTCGTGAAAATTTTGCAATTATTTCTGTTTTTATTAAATGAATGTCGGATAGTTCACCCCAAAAGATTATATTTGCATATAAATTAGAGGCGATATGAATTTATTGAATTTTGTAACCAGCTATCCCGACGAGACAAGTTGTCGTAAAAAGTTTAAAGAAATTCGGGAGAAAGAAGGAGTAGTGTGTCCCAAGTGTGGAAGCAAAGAGCATTACTGGAAAAAGGATAAGGAATGTTACGAATGCAAGCACTGCCATACCCGGCAGAGTTTGCGAGCCAACACAGTGATGCATGGCTCGCAGTTGCCGTTCCGCTATTGGTTTATAGCTTTCCATCTGTTAACCGGCGCCAAAAAGAGTTTTTCAGCCGCAGAGATACAGCGTCAGTTGGGACATAAATACTATGAACCGGTTTGGGCAATGGTTCACAAGATACGCATAGTCATGGGTAAGCGGGATTCCCGCTACAATTTATCGGGAACAATAGAGTTGGATGAAGGCTTCTTTTCAACAGAAATAAAGGAAGAAGAAAAGGATAAGCCATTGAAACGGGGACGCGGCAGCCAGAAGAAGAGCAAAGTATTGGTTATGGCAGAAAGCCAACCGGTAGAGGGCAAAACAACAAAAAAAGGGAAGCCGCGCAAGGTAGGGCACCTCAAAATGGTTGTCATTGGAGATTTGAGTTCCGAGACAATAACCCCATTGGTAGAAAGCAATATCTCCAAAGAATCCGCTATTGATTCCGACGATTCAACCTCCTATTGTAAATTAAAGGATGCAGTCAGGGAACATCGCCCCATGGTTATACCTAAAAACGAAATCAGCAAAGAGTTGCCTTGGGTTCATATTGCAATCAGCAATGCCAAACGTGTATTATTGGACGTTTTCCACGACATCAAGCCCGAATATCTGCAAAATTACCTGAACGAGTTTTGCTATAAATTTAACCGAAGATATTTTGCTGAGAGCCTTTTTGACAGGCTTTTAATAGCGGCTGTCTCTTATAAAAATTCATTTAGTTATAGTATCCGATAATCATATTAATTTTCTTTTTGTAAAAAA
>JAIRZQ010000070.1 GCA_031267135.1 Prevotellaceae bacterium | reverse complement strand
TTAATCAGCGGGGCAATAAGCTGGGTATCCAATGGAGTAACAACGGGACACTGGGGCATAAAAAGTTTTTTGATTGGAGCGGCTTCAGGCTTGGTAGGAGCGGGAGTTGGCATGGCAGCGACGAGTTTGGCAACATCGTGGGGAGTAGGAAGCAGTGTTGCAGGCGTAATAGGGAGCGCTGTGGGCGGTGCGGCAGGCGCATTTAGCGCAACACTGACAGGCGGAAGTATAGGGGCAGGGCGCACTGCTTGGCGGCATAGGCGGACTTGCAGGCGGAGCAACAGGGTTAGCAACTAAAGACATGAAATTCTGGGGACGCTTGGGTCTTTCTGCATTATCGGGCGGAGTAGTAGGCGGCGTTTTTGCGGAGGCGCAGGGCGGCAACTTCTGGAATGGCTTTGCCGCAGGAGCCGCCGCAGGTTTTTTGGGTTCTAATTTGTTTTCAGGAACAAATTCATTGTAGCTTTTCCAGAGATCTGAATAAAATGTATTGACAGGCAGATTTTTTATCTTCTCCCATAACTTTAACCCTGTGGCTGTCAGGATCTTCCTTTACAGGCAACTCTACTTCTTCTCCCCACTTTTTTACCCATTGATAAACCGTGCCGAAACTTATTCTTAAAAGACGACCGACAGCCCTGAAGCCTAAGCCTTCCAGATACATCTGTAATGCCATACGGCGGATTGCTTTCGATTTGACATCCGATTTTGTCTCTACGCTGTAATAATATCCACAGGATTTACACCTGTTGCGTTGGCCTCATTTGACAAAGCCGAATTTAATATGTTCTTCTTTGTTACATTTGGGACAATTCATCTCGCTATTTTTATTGTTTTGATTTTGAAAATGCAAAAATATGAAATATATACTAAATTAACAATACCTTACAAGTTATTTTTCGATTATTGTTCCCGCAAAATTTTTATTATTCCGTAGCATAAATTTAATTGTTAAGGAGCGACTAGTTACAAGCGACAAAGATCTGATACTTGAATTGACCGAAAAATTTTTGAAAATTGAAGGAGAAGATGAAACGATTGTTTATATTCGTGAAAAATAACGAATATCAAAATTGTTAATATACTGATGTAAAAAAATCCGTACAGTAATTTGCACGGATTTTTTAATTAGGGCTTAACGGCAAATTTATTTTTTCAAGTGAAATTTGTCAACAAACCTGTCGAGTACGTTTTCCAAATTCGGATAGCCTATCTCCTGCAATTCATACCCGACTTTTACGCAAGGCTGCTTAATTTTCACAATTCGCTGCAAGTCAATAGGCGTTGCAATAACAACAGAATCACATGGCGTTGCCGCAATAGTTTTTTCAAGGTCAATCACCTGCTGTTCGCCGTATCCCATGGCAGGCAAAAGCGTACCTATGTTTGGATACTTTATGAATGTTTCATTTAACTTGCCAACAGTATATTCGCGCGGATCAACCAGAGTTTGAGCATTGAATTTTTTTGCCGCAACGGTTCCCGCTCCTATGCGCATTTCGCCGTGAGTAAGCGTAGGACCGTCTTCTACAACAAGTACGCGCTTTCCGGTAATAAGCTCGGGTTTATCAACGGTAAGGTATGATGCCGCATCTATCACTGTAGCTTCAGGATTTATTTTTGCTATATTACTGCGTACGATATTAATATCTTCGAGCGTTGCCGAATCTATTTTGTTTATAACTACAACGTCAGCCATGCGAGCAACAACTTCGCCCGGATAATACGAAATTTCTGCGCCTGCGCGTAAAGGATCGGCAACGGCAACGGTCAAATCCGACTGATAGAACGAAAAATCGTTATTTCCGCCGTCCCACAGTATAATGTCGCAACCATCGGGATCATTTTCGGCTTCACGAAGAATTGCCTCATAGTCAACGCCCGCATAAATAACGTTACGGTTTGTAACAACGTGAGGTTCATATTCTTCCATTTCTTCGATAGTACAGTTATGTTTTGCAAGGTCGTCAACGGTTGCAAAGCGCTGAACTTTCTGTTTGAGCAAATCGCCGTAAGGCATTGGATGACGAATAGCCACAACCCGCAAACCCTTGCGTACAAGTATTTCGATAATTCGTCTTGAAGTTTGGCTTTTGCCGCAGCCTGTGCGAACCGCACAAACCGAAATTACGGGTTTTGTTGATTTTAATTGTGTCTCTTTTGGTCCGAGCAGCATAAAATCTGCTCCTGATGCATTAACTATAGCGCTGATATTCATTATTCTGTGATAAGGAACATCGCTGTATGCAAAAACACAAATGTCAATATCAAGTTCCTTTATTAATTTCGGTAACTCGTCTTCCGAAACGATGGGAATCCCGTGAGGGTAAAGTTTTCCTGCCAGTTCCTTAGGATATTTACGTCCATCTATATCGGGAATTTGTGCAGCCGTAAATGCACGTACATTATAATTTTCATTATCTCTGAAATACGTATTAAAATTGTGAAAGTCGCGTCCTGCCGCGCCTATTATTATTATATTTTTTTTCATTGTTTTAAAGTATAAGAATTATTTAATTTGTTATTTGATATAAAGAATAAACTGTTCGATAATATATTTATCGACAAAAAAGAATAATTAGTTGAAAGGCAGCAATTCCGCTATAAATTTTATTCTGAGTCCTATGTTAAAGACTGCGCTTTTACCTACTGTATACATAAAGTGAGTTTAACGTTATAATGATGCAAATTTATAAAATCAGAATAATATTGGCAAATTTTTTTAAAAATATAATGAAAAAAACATATTAAAATAACAAATACAACTGTTATATGAGTGAGTCGCTTATCCGTTTCTGTATTCTGCTGACAATAATATTTTGAAGCTCATATCAAAAATAATAAGTGCCGAACCGTTTTAAAACAGAAAATATCCCAAAATACCTGAAAATATTATTATCTTGATAATTCCGATTTTAAAAAAGTAAGCCAGAATAAAGGCTGCTATACATATTGCAACGCTTTTGCAGTCAACAAAATTATGACTGTTCATCAGCATTAATGCGGCGGCGGCAATAAGACCTGTAGTTGCAGGCATCATTCCTTTAAGAGCTGCAAAAAAATATTTATTTTTCCTGAAAGCAAGAAAAAACTTGCACACAATCAGCATAATAACTGTAGAAGGCAAACAAACGGCAAATGTTGCAATTATCGAACCTGAAATGCTTCCGCCGGTAGCCGTATATCCTATATAAGTTGCACTGTTTATGGCAATAGGACCTGGGGTTGATTGCGAAATGGCGACAATATCTGTAAATTCTTTGACTGTAAGCCATTGATGAGCTTCAACAACTTCATACTGAATCATCGACAGCATTGCATACCCGCCTCCAAAACCGAACAGTCCTATTTTGAAAAAAGTTATAAATAATTGAATTAAAATGCCTAACATTGTTTTGAAATAAATGTATTGTACACAATTGCAGATAATCCCGAAATTATTATCACTATAACAGGCGAAATGCCTAATAGCCATACCGAAATCGCTGAAACAGCAGCAATGGCAATTAT
Source organism: Prevotellaceae bacterium (assembly GCA_031267135.1). Lineage (GTDB taxonomy): Bacteria > Bacteroidota > Bacteroidia > Bacteroidales > UBA932 > JAIRKV01. Next base: position 5,139 of record JAIRZQ010000070.1, on the reverse strand, counting down.
ATGAATTTTGAAACCGCTGTTTTTCAGTATATTGATAACAGGCACAGCAATCAGTGCTACAACGGCAGGACGTATTCCGCAAAAAATTCGTTCAACGGCTTTGTTGCTTTCAAACTCGGTAAAAAACATTGCTATGAGTAAAATTATTACAAATGAAGGTATTACAGTTCCTAAAACGGTTGTTAGCATACCTTTAATTCCTTTGATTTTATACCCGATAAAAACGGCGGCGTTTATTGCAACAGGCCCCGGCGCCGACTGTGCAAGCGTGAGCATTTCGACAAATTCCTCACTGTTTATCCATTGACGTTTGCTTACAACTTCTTTCTCGATAAGCGGAATCATAACATATCCGCCGCCAAGCGTAAATGCGCCTATCTTAAAAAATGACATGAAAAGATTTAAATACTGTTTCATTGTAAAACGAATTTTATTCCTGCGTATTTGCTTGATATTCTTTTAATATTCGCTTATTTATTTGTTTTGCGAATTTTGGCCCATTGTAGATAAAACCTGTGTAAACCTGCACCAGACGGGCGCCGGCAGCTAACATATTTATTGCATCATCTTCGGTCATAATTCCGCCTGCGCCTATAATCGGCAAATCGCCGTCGGTTTTTTTATTGATGTACGAAATAATTTCCAGCGAACGTTTTGTTAATGGCGAACCGCTTAAGCCTCCACTACCTGTTCGCTCTATTTCCTTTGCGCCTGTTTTCAACCCGTTGCGGGATGTCGTTGTATTTGTAGCCACAATTCCATCAATGCCGATTGTACGTATCACATCAAGCATTTCATCAATCTGTTCAAAACTCAAATCGGGAGAAATTTTTATAAGCATTGGCTTATAAGTTTCTCTGTATCTGCGAAATTCCGTAAGCTGCCCAAGAAGTTTTTCAAGATATTCGGCTGTTTGCAAACTTTGCAAGCCATCAATATTCGGACAGCTGACATTTATGACAAAATAATCGACATAATTATACAGCCGCGACAATGTTTTTTCATATTCTGCCGGCGCATTTTCGTTGTCGATATTTGTATTTTTACCGATATTTCCGCCTATAATCAAACCGTTTCTGCGTTTCTTCTGTAAGTTTTCGATAACTTTATCCACTCCGATATTATTGAATCCCATACGGTTAATTAGTGCTTTGTCTTTGGAAAGCCGGAATAATCGCGGTTTTACATTTCCTTTTTGAGCGTTTCGCGTAACTGTTCCTATTTCTATAAATCCAAATCCAAAATCGGCTAATTCGTTGTAAACTTCTGCATTTTTATCAAATCCGGCGGCAATGCCAACAGGATTTTTGAATTTTAATCCCAATACTTTACGTTCAAGATTTGACGATTTTACAACATAATTCAAACGCAACAGCGAATTGAAAAACGGAATATACTTAGTTAATTTTAATAATATAACGGTAAGATTATGAATCCTTTCGGGATTAAATATAAACAGTATCAAACGAAAAAAATTATACATGGTTCATTATTTTATTTACAGTACAAAATTAGTAAAATTTTGCTGATTTGCCTATTTGTTGATTTGTTATAAAAATATTTCCAAAATGTTTTTCCGTTTGAAATAAAAGCTGTACCTTTGGATATATTTAAGAATTATGCAACACAGGGGAAAAATATATGAAAGTATTGGATAATATATTGACAAAATGAGCAAAAATAATTTAATCATCTTGGAGGAAATAAATGGCTAATGAATGGTATAGAAAAACCACATGGACAACTGAAGACGAAAATGAGTTTTTCTTAAAGTTAAAACGGTCTCAAAAATTTAACAGACCGCAGTATTTAAGAATACAGGCATCTGCTTTAGCTGACACAAATAATAATGAATTATTAAATGCAGCATTAGAATTATTGGAAAAATATTTTAATGAATATCCCGATAATAAATTTGAGAAAAGTCCGGCATTTAAATTAAAAGGAGATATTTATTTTAAAATGGAAAAATATGAAATGGCGCTTGAAAGTTATAAAAACGCGATAGATTTTGAAAAATCTTATCCGCAAATAAAAACAGATGCATATTTAAATTATTCCGAATTGGTTATCCAATTAAATAAAACAGACCTTTTTGGAAATGTGGAAATATTATTACTGAAACAGGCTAAAGAATTGGATTTTCCAAAAGACAGATATGTAAAAAACGCAATTTTATCAATAATTTATAAATGTAAAAATAATATGGAAAAATCAAATTATTATAAAACACTGGCAGAAGAAGCGGCTAATGCAGAAAATTCTGATTTTAGATGGCATAAAAAATTAGGACTTGTAAATAAAAGGAATAAATTATTGGATAAATTAATGAAATAAAAAATAATTGGATACGCCAAAACGTAGTAAACAGCCGGAACGTTATATGCAAGCGATGGGCAGTGCAGTGAGATTATTGAGAGATTGCCTGACCTAAACTTGCAACAAAAGGCAAGACCTGTGAAGCCGTTAGAGCAGGAAAAAATAAGAAAGTTATGAAAAGTATAGCATTATGGTTAGTAGTAATAGTAACTTGTATAACAGGTTGGAGTTACGGATTTAGTTTAGCAGCAATTTTATCTTTGTTTGTTGGTATTGAACATGAGAATATCGTTTACAAAGAATTATTGACTTGTAAATTTACAGGAATTCGTTCCTATAGAGTTGCTGATATACATTATTTCAAGAAATACACATTGCGACTGTTAATTTTTATTCTAATATTAATATCAGCAGCAATAACATTAGGTCTTACCGTAGATTTTCCAGACTGGATAAAATATGTGGCGTATATTATTATTCTGATATTTGTTTATGGTTGCACATATATTTTTTCTAGATACCTCGCTTTTTTCAAGTATGAGAATTATCTAAAAAGATTTTTGAGTAAAGAACCAGAAGAATGGGATGATGAAGACCGTGCTTTTGTAGACCGTTTAAATAAACAGCAAGATACATATCCACAAGATAAACAATTCAGGGAAGACCTTGAAAAATTCGCAAAAATGTATAGTGAAAAACCTGAAATGTTTGAAGATGAAAAATAAAATGTTAACCGAAACCACGTTATGTGAAATATACCCTAAATTGAATGGAGTATATTATATAAAAAATTATAGATAAAAAGTCGTTTAATGAATTATAGTCTAATATAAACAAAACCGTATAAAGAAAGACTAAAATGGAATTTTACAATTACAAAGAAGAAGAACAAAATAAAGTGACAAAAAAATTGCATGACTTGCTGAAAAAAGACGCTCATGAAGAAATTATAAAATTATATAGAAAAATACTTGAAAATGAACAAACTGGTGAACAAACACGGTGTGCCGTGGTTAGTTTAATTTTATTAAAAAGAATGGATGAAGCTCGTGCATTATTGGATAAATGGCAAGATGTTGGTAAAGAAGATGAACAATGGAACATACAATATGGTTGGACATATTATTTGGAACAAAAATATAAAGAAGCAATACTATATTTTAATAAAGTAGAAGATTTGCATGAAACAGAAACAACAATGTTGGGATATTTGCGGGAATGTAATGAAAAAATTGGTAATAAAGAAGAAATAAAAAGATTAAAACATAGAATAATGGAAATAAATAATCGTGGTCGAGATGGAGCTAAGTATAAAAAAGAAAATTATTATAAAAAATAATGAAGTACGGGCAAATGGCGTATAACAGCCGGAACGTTATATGCAATAGCGCTTAAAATTGGATTAAAAATATACAATAAAAATTAATTGACATAAATAAAAAATAGGAAGAAATAAATGAAATTCAATAAAACTTTTGACGGAGGCAATTTTAACGATTATATAAAATATCTTGATGGTATAAGAAATTATATATCAACAGAGTTGTATGATTTTATAAGCAATCCAGAAAGGCATGATCTGGGTGAAAAAAGCTTACATGACAGTCGAATAGAAAAAATCGAATTTAATCATAATTTTGAAACTGACACGTCAAATATGACCATAACGTTATTGGGAGAAAACAGAAAATTCATATTGCATTTTCTGAAAATAAAAAAATATAATATTAAACAAATAGCTGAAAATGACGGATATACAGATTTAATTACTTATGAAATATATGTAAAAAATAAAAAATTGAAAACATTGGAATTTAGAGCGGAATTTGGCTTTGGTTATGGTGAAATTGTAATAGTATGTAAAGAAATTAAAATTGAGGAAAATACAGATTGAGAACGGGCAAACGGCGCATAGTGGGAATTGTTTACAGGGCTAAAATGATAAAAATATTGACAAACCATTGGCAAAATAATGTTTAATAATATGTTATTTATATTTTTTATGTCATTATTCAATGATCCTTATATACATAGATACAAAATAAATGATGATACGATAGTATTAAGTGTATATTTTATGGAAAAAGAATGCGGCTATATAAATATCACAAATGAAAAAATAAATTCAATAATCTCATGTGCTATTAAGAGTTTCAAAGGTTTAATGAAAAGAGCAGATGTTGAGTTCGAATACATTAATGGAAATTTTGTTATAATAGCTACAAGAACAAAGAAAATAATTCTTAAAATAAAATGTCCATTAGAAATTTATGAAAAAATAAAGCGATAACATACGTTAGCTAAGTAATTATATTTTTTTATTGGACTTAATTAAATAATATTATGAAAAGGAAAAGTGCAAAATTACGATTAGGAGAGAATAACAGCAGTCGCATTACTGTTGTAAGTAACTTGTTTTGTGTTATTGGCACAGGCATTATGCTTGCGGCGCTGGTTTACATGATTGTCAATTTGAATAAAGCCGATTCAATCATAACAATGTGGATAGCATTTATGGCAGCAGGCGTATTGTTGACGTTTTGCGGGTTTATAATTAGAGCAGTAGCAGGAAGTTCCAAAAGAAAAATCCGTAACTTTACGAGAGGAAGTGCAATTTGACGGTTTTGAACTTTTGACAGAAAGCATTTCTGAAACAGGCTTTAGCAGTAAATGTGATTTTTACATTAATAAATATCGCCTGTTTCCTGACTTCGACAAAGCGTCACCCTAAAAAATCTCCCAAAATATTTTGTCGAATAGCGGCTCAATAGCCTTGTGCTTTACGGTCAGCAGCATCGTTTTTGTCAACGTTTCTCCGCT
>JAIRZQ010000169.1 GCA_031267135.1 Prevotellaceae bacterium | reverse complement strand
TGGAAAAGTCCTTTTGCCAGAGGCGAAGTCATCAGACAGTGCACGCTCATAGCACCTGCCGACTGTCCGGCAATGGTTACGCAATCGGGATTTCCGCCAAAAGCGGCGATATTTTCCTTAATCCATTTCAGCGCAAAAATCTGGTCTAAAATACCGAGATTGCCCGAATGACCTTCGTCGTCGTAAGCCAACCCTGGATGCGCAAGGAAACCCAAAGCGCCGAGGCGATAGTTAATGGTGACGAACAGTACGCCTTTGCGCGCCATCTGTTCGCCGTCGTAGAGCGGAACCGTTCCCGACCCGCCGCTAAAGCCGCCTCCGTGAATCCACACAATAACCGGCAATTTATCGCTGTCCGTTTTTGCCGAAGTCCACACGTTGAGGTAAAGACAGTCTTCGCTGATAGGCTCGTCGGGAATCAGAAACTCTTTCGACCAGCAGAAAAACGGCATGGGTTTGCGCTGCATGGCGGAAGCCGGAAGCGCGATACATTCCCGAACGCTTTCCCATGCAACTGCGGCTTGCGGGGCTTTCCATCGCAGTTCGCCGGCAGGCGGCGCAGCAAAGGGAATACCCCTGAATATTTTTACCGCACCATCTGCGGTAGCTTTTCCGGCTACGACGCCCGCTTCCGTACGCACATTACGTACATCTATCTCGTTGCTTCCTTGCCGACAGGACGCCGTGAAAGACAGCGTCAACAGTAATAAGGTAATTTTCTTCATGTTTTTTATATTAGAGCTTGTTATTTCTCTTGATTCTTAATTGTTTAATCATTAACCGTAACCGCTAATCAGTAATTTTCCGGTTTGCTTCGCTTCGCTCGCAATGACGTGTTGCTTCTGTTATCTCTTCGCAATGACATTACTTTTTTGTTTCGCTCTTTTTGTTCGTCATTGCGAGGGCGCAGCCCGAAGCAATCCGGCTTTCTACCACCGTTCGACGTGGCGTTCCGCTTGCATGTAATGCAATATCTTCATAACCGCAGGTCGTTGACCTGTGGAAAACGCCCGCCACGACCGCTTCTGCCTGAAAGGCAGGACGAATTGAACGTACGGAAGTTCTGCCTCTCAGGCAGTATGATTCTGTCGCTTCAATGCCGCAGGTCAACGACCTGCGGTTACGAAAGTTATGTCCTTTCAGGACTGCGATATTCCTATACATGGTGCGTAATATCAGTTATTAATTCACGTTTTCCGAATCATACACAATCATCGCCGAACCGTTGGCGACTATCGCCGGCTTGTCGCAGGCAATATCTATTTTCCATGGCAACTCGTAGGGTTTCGATCCGCCGGTATCGCCTTCGGAAAGGCGCTTTGCCAAATTGCGCATCTCAACTACGTAATCCAGCCCTAATGCGCGCTTCAAGTGGGGATAGTGTCCGCAGTACAGCTTCGTAATATTTTGTTCGCGCATGATTTTTTCCATGTGCACACATGATTCGTAATAGGTGGTCATGGGAACATGCGGGCGCAGCTGCAGCCACACCTGTCCCGAACCGAAAGCATCGCCGCTGTAGCAGGCGTTGATGTTTTTGTCGAGTAAAACAACAGAGCCGGGCGTATGTCCGGGCATCAGCACGACTTCGATTTTCCGGTCGCCCAAATCGAATACGTCGCCCTCTTTCATCCAACGGTATTTCCCGTGAAATTCAATACCCATGCGTATCGCCGAATCGGCAGGATGCATATACACTTCGTCGAAGTAGCGGATATTGCCGGCATGGTCGATGTGATTGTGCGTGAGAACAACCTCAAACGGCTTGGCGGTGATGCGGCGCACAATGCGGTCGAGCGAGTCGCATTTGGTGCCGGTGTCGATGAGCAGGGCGCTTTCCGAACCTTCCACAATGTACATGGTAGTCATGTCGGCTGTTTCCACCACCCACACGCCCTTATCAAGGACGCTAATGGCGAGTTCGGAGTTTTTGAATACTTCCTGCGCTGCAAGGGCATTGCCGAACAGCAGAAGCAATGATAAGAAAATTGTTTTTAATTTCATTTGTTTGTGATGTTATAAAATTTGTAAAGCGCGTCATTGTGAAAGCGCAGCCCGAAGCAATCCGGTGAGTAATTGCATTCCGTATTGCTTCGCTTCGCTCGCAATGACGTGTTGCTTCTGTTATTTCCTCGCAATGACGTGTTGCTTTTGGCGTTCCTCTCTTTTTTATCGTCATTGTGAACTCTCATTTTGTTCGTCATTGCGAACCTGCAAGGTGAAGCAATCTCTTATCATTTGTATTCGTTTTTTGCCTATTGTCTTTTTCCGGTTTGCTTCGTCGCTTCGCTCCTCGCAATGACTGTTCTATTAATTCTTAATTGAAAATCTCTCTTCACGGTATCCGCATCGGATACTTACCTGTATCTGCACAGGATACTTACATGTATCCTATGCCTGCTTTTTGTTAACTCGCATTTTTATACCGTCAGGGGTTTTCCGAAACGTCCTGTCTTCATCTGTTTACTCTTCTGCGTTCCGCTGTGCAAATAATTGGTTCGCACTTCCAAATGATATGTTCCCGATGCCAAATTGGCGGGCAACATTGCTATCAGTCGTGCAGGCTTGTTTTCAACAATTACCGTTATTTTCACTTCATCGCCGCTTTCGGGCAGCAGAAATATGCCGTTGTCGGTTTCTTCGGTAATGAATTTCAGTCGGCTGCCGCGCAACTGCACCACTCCGCCGGGTGTGAGCGTTTCGTTTACCGAGCCGCTTACTGTGTCTTTCACTTCAATAATGTAGGGAACAGGATCGGCTACCTGTACCTTTTCGGTTTTTATCGCGGCAGCGGCACTGCGCACATCTACGCCTTGATTGAAATTGATGTGAATCTTATGCCGATTCGGGTCGAAAGTGTCTGCCATTCCTTTGAATACACCCGAAATGCTGGGCGAAATGTTAAACAGGCGGGTGTTCACCGAGCCGCCGTCGGCAATAATGTCGAGAATTACCTCGCGATATACTTCAAGCACGGCTAAAATGTCAGCTTTTGTAAGCAATGTGCCGCGTTTGAGCATCTGTTCTGCAATCTGCTCTTCGGTGTACGAGCGAAGACTTACTACCTGCGCCATAGCATCGTCGGGTGCAGGCGTCATTAAATTTTCTACTAAGTGATACTGTAACATGATATTTGAAAATTAAACTGTTAATAATATTTGTTTTGCTTAATATGTTTTGTCTTCTTTATAACTTTTATTGTAAACCTAACAGGTTTTTGAAACCTCTTAGGTTAAGGTTTGTTTCTGTTTCTATCGACATTGAAAGCGTATAGAAAGCTTCGCGAAACGTCATTGCGAGCGAAGCGAAGCAATCCATAAATCATTGTTAATAAACCGGATTACTTCGGTCTTCGACCTCGTAATGACGGTGAAACGTGCTTTTGACACAGCCTACAAAGCGGAGCTTTGCTTTTAATCCGGCACAGGCAGAGCCTGTGTCGAACAGGAGTTATCGACATTTCGCTTCTACGAGGCGGCACTTTATTAACTATTATTTTATTCATCATTTACTGCTGATTAAACCCTGGAATTATTAAACCCATTGTAAACCTAACAGGTTTCAAAAACCTGTTAGGTGAAGCAATCCGGTGAACTATAGCATTCCGGATTGCTTCGCTACGTTCGCAATGACGTGTTGCTTCGTTGTTTCTACCGGCATACAGTATAATGATTAAATCATTAATTATTGTATAGTAATAGCTCCCGTATATACAGCATTTATAACTTCGCCGCCTTCTACCGTTGCACTTACCGTAATGGTATATACGCCTCCGCTTTCGGCAACGTCAACCGTACCTCCTGCAAGAACAGGCGCTTCTGAAGTTACATCGCTTGTAGCCGTTCCCCACACAGTGCCGAAATAGCCCATGTTATACCCGGGGTCATATCCGGCTATGGCATCTCCCACAGCTGCCGAAGCGTTGTCAACAATATTATATGTTCCGGGAATAAGCGTACCTGCGTCTCTGCTGAAATCAACAGAAATATAGTTGCCGGTACCGCCAATGGTAACGCCGCCATACTGTCCAGGCGCGGTTGTTACTCCTGCTTCGCCAAGTTTAACAGTTACGGTGAAGCCTGTGCCGCCGAATATGGAATTGTCTAACGCCGAAGCGGAAAGCACGTTAGTTAGCGAAACAGCACTGCTGCCGCCACCGCCGCTGCCTGCGGGAACGACATTCTGATAATTGAGAGAGCCCGGAGCGGGTAAATCATTACCCGAATCGTCGGCAATGACCAGACTATTGCCCTCGAAGCCGAGTACTCCGCCTGCATCCGTGATATTTATCGTACTGCCTGCGCGAAGCAGGAATTTATCTCCGTTTTCAGTGTAGAAACTTCCGCCACCCATATTGAACATCGCAATATAATATCCGTTATTCATCTGTCCTATTTGATTTGGTCCATCCATTACGGGATAAGCGCCTGCAAACGAGCCCGGATTTTCTGCCGTGATAAATTCAAAATAGGCAACAGTATCGCCTGCCTTCAAAACGGCAACCTTATTCATTTGCGAACCCGGAATAGGAATAGGTGTCCAAGTAGCATCAAGATAGGTAGCCGGTACATCTATTGATATATTGTATTCGTAATCCGAAGCGCCGGTTACCAATGTTACATCCTGATAGTCTATGCTGCCGGGCGTGGGCAAAATAGCCCAGTTTGAACCGCCTGAAGCGGCAAGAGCGGCAACATCCAAAATCGCCAAATTGCTGCCTGTAATAGTAAGCGTTCCGCCATTGTCGTCAATAACTATATTACCGCCGCCGACACGGATAAACATTTTGGTATCACCATTCAAATAGTATGAACCACCTTCCATTACTCCAGACATTCCATACCAACCCAAATCTATATAATAACCATTGTTGACTTGCCCTGTAGCGCTTAGTCCGTCTGTTACTACATAAGAGCCCGAAAGCGAAATTGCATTGTCGGCAGTAACCACTTCAAAATAGGCTAACTCAATACCATCGGCAAGTACGGTGATTTTGTTCAGGCGCGAACCGGATATTGGAGTCGGCACATAACTTCCTCCCATTGCAGGCGTTTCGGTTTCCAAAGTATAGGTTAATGCAGGCGGGTCAGGCTCGAATACGATAATGCCTGAATAATTTACTGTTACCATTGAGCCGTCTTCGAGCATTATAGTGCCTCTTATAGTATAATTGTCTCCATTTTGTGTTACAAAGACAGTACCGTCCTTTACTTTAAGCCGCTTTACTTCGGCGCCGCCGGCAACTTCAGCCCAGTAAGATCCGATATTATCATTACCCATGATATAATTGCCTGCTTTTGCTACAGTATCACTTGCAATGGTATAAGCGCCTCCGCCCAGTAAATAACTGGTACGGGCAACCAAAAATTCCAAATACAAGTAATTTCCGGTGCCATTGTCGGTTGCCGAAAGTCCGCTTGAGCCTACAGCCAAAGTAATGGTGCGTGTGGTTGCATTTTTTTGCACATCCTGCAACAGCAGGTTGCTTAACGCATAATCGTCGGGCAAAGGATATTTACCCGAAAGTTGGTCAATAGCATCATCGGCGCATGATGTAAACATAAATGCGGCTGCTATTGTGATTGTGAATATTTTAAATATATGTTTCATTGTTTTATTTTTTTATAAATTATTATATACATTATACATTATAAATTTAAGTTTAGTTATCATAATATTTTCCTATACGTTCCAGAGCGGTTTGAAGCGACTGTTGCCAAAAACTCCAATCGTGCGAACCGGCTCTTGCGATATATTCATGTGTAAAATTTAATTGATTGAGGGCATTATGCGTGTTAACATTAGATGTATAAACTAAGGCATCGTTTGTTCCGCAATCTATTGTATAGTCGGGCAATCCGCTGTAATTTCCGTTGCAGGCGGCAATCAATGTTGAAATGGACGGCGTTTGAGAACCTACTCCTTCCAATACGCCGCTCATTGAATAACAGTATGCAAACTTTTGCGGATATTTGAATGCATGATACGAGGCTCCGAAACCACCCATAGAAAGTCCTGCTATAAACCTGTTTCCTTTTGTTGCATTTATGCGATAATGACTTTCGATATAAGGTAAAAACTCTTCTTCAAAATAAGTTTCGTATTGCAATCCGCTTTGGTAATCGTTTACATAAAAAGTAACCATTGCATCGGGCATTACAACTATTATTTCGGGAATGGTTTTGCTGTTTATTGCCTGCTGAACATAAGTATGCGCATTGCCTTTGTCAACCCATGCGTTATTATCGTCTCCCATACCGTGCAAAAGATAAAGCACGGGATAGTTTTTTTGAGGTTCGGCGTCATAAGTAGTGGGCAGAATAATATTGTATTTCATATTCTGCTTAAGTACGGCGCTTGGTACTGTTTGATTGACCAGAACAACAACATCATCAGTAACAATCGATGGTACTTCCTTTTGCTTTTGGCAGGCACAGACCACAATTAGTATTACAATGAAATATGTCAGTTTACGTATCATTTAATTTCTCCTGTTTTTTAACTTTGCTTTACCAACCCTCATTTTGTATTACATTAGAATTTACCGTTAATTCGGTTTGCGGGAAAGGCAGCAACCAGTGTCGTTCTTTAAATCCTGCTTCTGTAGCATCATTATGACTTATCCAACTCACAGTTCCATTGTGGTAAAATGTAGGTGTTTGCGTACCTTGTGCAGACATTTTGGTGGCAATGCGCCAGCGAATCATATCCTGATAACGCACGCTTTCGCCGCAAAGTTCAAGGCGTTTTTCCGTCATTATGTCATTCATTGTTACACTGCCTTTAGGCGTAAGCTGTGCGCGAGTTCTTACTCTGTTCACATATTCGGTTGCCTTTGACCCGCCGCCTTTCAGGTGAGCTTCGGCAGCAAGCAGCAATATTTCAGCAAAACGCATAAAACGCAAATTATTGTGCGATGACATCCATCCTCCGGCAATCATTTCACCTGCAACTATACGGCTTTTCCATATAAAATAGCCTTCGTGTCCGTAAAGTCCTTGCGGATCAGTAATTGTATCGCCCTGCTCAAGCACTTTGTCGTATGATTTCATTGTGGCGTTGAGGCGATAACCGTTTTCTCCTTCCTCTGCTACAAAGGCATCATACAAATCTTTTTGAGGGTTGCAAAAGCCCCATGTTCCATCGTAAATTTCGGATGTGATTTTCATGTGGTCGGTTCTCCATCCTGTCATAGCAGCGAAAAGAGTCCAGTTTGTGAATGCATTGTTGGGGTCGTTCAAGCGGTTTATTTCAAACAAAGATTCGCAACAGTTATCTACAGTATATTGCAAAATGTTTTCATAATCGGGATATAAATCGTATTTGTTTGAATTAATTACCTGATCAAGAACTGTAATAGCCTCACTCCATTTTTCCTGAAATACGTATGCTTTTCCGAGTAATGCCTGAGCAAACTGTTTTGTTACGCGGTATGAAGATGCGTCATTTGCATCCGATTTTTCGCGTAATAAACCCGATTCTATGGCTTCTGTAAGGTCGGTTTCAACAAGAGTCCACAGAGCATCGGGATCGCCGTTTGGCAATTTGTACTCTGATGGGGACAATTCATGGTCAACCAACGGAGGAGTTCCCCACATTGAAATAAGGTCGATATAAGCAAAAGCGCGAAATACTTTGGCTTCGGCGTGTGCTCTTTTCTGTATTGCCGTTTCCTGTGGAACATGCCCAAAAATTATGTTGGAAAGATAAATCACGGTGTAATAGCTTGTGAAGGTTCCTTCGAGATAAGTATGTTCGTGATTGAAAGTATATTCATTTAAACTTTCGTTAGATGCATTATCTCCACGATTTCCGCCTCCACTCCAAAAATCATCGGAAAGGAGGTTTTTTATAAACCAGTAATTGTAATAAATAGTTGAAAAATTTGCATATACTGCCGTAATTGCTTCGTCAGCCTGTTCATCTGTCTGGTAGAATGTTTCAAACGTTTCTACTCCATGCTGTTCTATATCAAGTAATTTTTCGCAAGCAACAAGCGAAAGCATTGCTATTGCGAAAAAAATCATTATTATATTTTTCGTTATTGTTTTCATCTCTTTATATATTTTATTAAATTATACATATTATAAATATTTTAGAAAGTTATATTTACCCCAAATACTACTTTTTTAGATAGAGGATAATAGCCCGTATCAACACCCATGCTTGAGCCTGAACCAACTGTTTCGGGGTCGAAGCCGGGATAGGAAGTAAATGTAAAGAAATCGTCGAGCGAACAATACAGACGTACATGACTTATTGATATTTTACTAAGCAAGGACTTTGGAAGAGTATATCCCAATTGTATTTGTTTTATTTTGAAATACGAACCATCATATATTTGAGCATCGCTTACCCAGTATTCATCAATATTGGAAGCGGCAGGTCGCGGAATAGATGCGCTTTTGTTTGTTTCTGTCCAACGTCCATCGTAATATAGTTTCAGCGTATTTGCCGTTGTGCGGTCGCCGCGATTAAGTGTTAAGAATATATCGTTTCCGAACGAGCCTGCACCGAATACAGTAAGGTCGAAACCTTTATATTGAGCCGTAAGCGTAATACCGCATGTAAAGTCGGGAATAGGATTTCCTATCATTGTTCTGTCCGAATCGTTAATAACTGGATTGTCGTCCAAATTTTCAAAAACAGGGTTACCTTTTGAGTCAATACCTTTGACTTTATAGCCTCTGAAATACCATGCGGGATAGCCTTCTTCAAGCACTGTAATGCCATCGGTAGTATGGAAAGATGCGCCGTTGATACGCGTCATATTTTCGTGAATAGAAGTTACTTTATTCTTAAGTGTAGCAATATTTCCGCGAATCTGATAAGAAAAATCGCCTATTCTGTCGCGCCATCCGAGTTCTATTTCCACACCTTTGTTTTCTATGTTGCCTGCGTTTATTGGAGGCGAACTGGTGCCAACAACAGTTGAAGCCGGCACGCCGTAAAGAATAAGATCTTTGGTGGTTTTGTGAAAGTAATCAAAACTGAAAGTCAAACGGTCTTTCAGGAAGCGAGCATCCAAGCCAAAATCAAGCTGTTCGTGTCTTTCCCAGCCAAGTCCAAGATTTTCGGCGCTCGATGGTAGTGAACTGAGGTTATACGAAAGATTGTTTGAAAACGGATACGAGCCTCCGAGTACTATGTTTGTTCTGTATGAAAAACCGCTCAATCCTGCCAGCGAGCCGTTTTGTCCCCAACTGGCACGCAATTTTAGGAATGAGATTTTATCGCGCAGAGGTTGCATAAATTTTTCACTTGATATTGTCCATCCTGCCGATACAGCGGGAAAGTAACCATAGCGGTTTTCTTTGGGCAACTGCGACAAATTACCTGCATCATTGCGCAGCGAGGCTTGGAAGAAATATTTGTTGTCGTAGTCATATTGAACGCGCCCGAATACCGAAAACTGTGATGAACGCGATTCTTCGCCGCCGCTTACTGTTTTTGTAACATTAGGAGTAGCGTAGGCAAAGTAAGCATAACGCGGGTCTTCTCTGCTTATACCTAACTCATCAACATTGCCAGTAATATTTCCGCTTACTACAAAACCTATTGTTTTCGATACTGCAGAACCAATCATTGCGGTAACATTGTGTTTTCCGAATTTTTTACTATAATTTGCAAAATTTTCCCATTGATAATATATGGGAGTAGATGAACTTGCTGTTACCGATGCATAATCCTGATGACCCATAGTCGAAGAATTTACATAAAAGCGTTTATCGTAAGAGTAATACTTTGATCCCGACAAGCGATAGGCAAAACGCGAAGTAAAAACCAAATCCTTTATAGGTTTCAAATTCAGATATGCAACCCCATTTATATTGAATCCTTTTGACCATGCTAAAGTTTTGTCGCGCATAATGTATGGATTCATATTATCGGAGCTTCTCTGAAATACAGAAGTAGAATAATAATTTCCGTTTTCGTCCTGCAAAAGTTTATATCCCTTTGACAAATCACTCTGCATGTGGGCGGGCAACTGGTCGGGAGCATAAGTAACAGGGGTAAGCGGGTCTAACTGCAAAACCGACAAAAACAGACTGCCGTAAGAAGATCCTTCGGCAATCGAACGCACTTTGTAGTATTCAATCTGATTGTTTGTTCCGATTTCGAGCCATGGTTTGATGTTGTAAGATGCGTTTATTGTTCCCGTGTAACGCTGATAAACATCAGCATCGCCCACTACATAGCCGTTATTATCAAGGTAAGAAAGCGACAAATAATATTTGCTTGCCGAATTTCCACCCTGAAACGACAGATTATGGCGCACCATAACCGAATTTTCAAATGCCACATCCGCCCAGTTGGTATTGGTTTTGAAATCCCAGTTTTGCATAATTGCATCCATAGTCAAATATTTCGCTTCGGTCATATAATCAATATACTGTTCGGCGTTCATTACTTTTGGAATGTTTGCAATAGATTGGATCGTGGTTTGAAAATCATAAGTGATGGATGTTTTGCCTGCCATGCCCTGTTTTGTGGTAATAAGCACAACTCCGTTACCTGCGGCAATACCATAAATTGCAGCCGAAGCGGCATCTTTCAATATTTCCATAGATTCGATATCATTAGGGTCGATGCCGCCAATGTCGGAAGCACGTCGTCCATCAACAATATAGAGCGGCTCGTTCGTTACGTTTGAACTTATACCGCGAATACGTACGGCAGGCGAAGAACCCGGAGCAGCCGAACCCTGTACAATTTGAACGCCTGCGGTTTTACCCTGCAATGCCTGCTCAGGGCGCGTGATAGTACGGTTCATCATGTCTTCGCTTTTCACCTGCGAGATAGCGCCGGTTACAGAAGATTTTTTCTGAATACCATAGCCTATTACAACCGTTTCGTCTATTTGCGAAACTTCTTCTTCGAGCGTAACATTTATTACATCCGAAGTTACGGCAATTTCTTGAGTTTTGTAGCCAATATACGAATACACAAGAGTTGCGCCCTGAGCCACGGAAATACTGTACTTTCCGTCGTTTTCTGTCGCTACGGCATTCATAACTCCTTTTTCCACAACACTTACGCCAACCAGAGGTTCACTGTTTTGGCCGGTAACTGTTCCCGTTATCTTTATTTTGCTTTGCGCAAACATAAAAGATACGCTTATAAAAAAGAGAAGAACGAATGTCATTTGCTTTTTTAATTGATCTGCTTTCATGAGCTTTTTCATTTTAATTGAATTTACTGTGAGGTTAATGTTAAATTTATAATATTTCACGCTGCAATATTATTACGTTTTTGTAACAGACAGTTTCTAATTTGTATAAAATTTTTATTTATTTGTTTTTCGATGTTTTCTATTTGTTCAATCTTTTTCTTATTTGTTCAAATCTGTTATTTTTAACACTCCTGCCAATAATATATTGATATTGTTCCTGTATTTTTGCAGTTGATTGTTACGGAAAAAATGAGGGAAGTTTGTAAAGTCAATGGTAAATATGAAAATCGTCAATAGACAATGTTTCGTAAGGGACAAACCGTCGGTAGAAACAAAAACAAAACCTAACAGGTTTTTGAAACCTGTTAGGTTTACAAACAAAAAAGAAACGTCATTGCGAGGAGTGTAACGACGAAGCAATCTATAAAAGAACATGGCTATTGGATTGCTTCACCGCAAGCGGTTCGCAATGACGATTCAATAAATAGCTGAATTTTAAACATATAGTTAATCTGTTCCATATAATATTTAATAAAAATGACAAGCATCTATAAAACAATATTGACGGCAGCCTTTTTGCTTGTAATTGCGTGTACTGCAACAGAACATGCGGTACAGGAAAAATCACGCGAGGGAAAAACGATTGCCAAAGACATATCCAATCAGATGATTACATCATTTGCCGAAGATGACTTGGGTCATATATGGATAGGAACCATACGCGGCGCCAACAAAAACAGCATTCATGAAATTCATCAATATTTCAGCAGCGCCGATTCGCTCAGCCTGAGCGACAACACCGTAACGCAGATATACAGAGATTCTCAAAACAGATTATGGTTTGCTACCGTCAATGGAATTTGCATCTATACCGACTCCGATTGCTTCAAGCGGATACCGATTGAGGCTCAAAGTCAAAATGTTCTGCAAATAATTGAAGACAGCCATGGGCGCATGTTCATAAATCTGGGCTATATCATGTGCAGGTACAGCGAGGAAAAAGCAAGATTCGAACCCGTTAATTCGGGCTTCAACACAGAACGGACGTTTAACGGAAACTGTTTTGCAGACAGAAACGGCAATATCTGGGTTATAAGCGCAAACAGCATCAACAAGTTCTCATCACCCGACATTGTGCTGAAAGAGACATTTACAACCGACTTCATGATTTATTACGCATTCATGCGCAATAACGGCGAGCTGTGGCTGGGTTCGGGAAGCAGCCTGTTCATTTTCGACACAAGAACAGGCAAATATGTCAAAACGCCCGAAACGTTACAAAATCATCCCCTGCTGTCGAAAACCATTATAACTCACATGCATCAATACTCCAAAACGGCGCTGCTTATAAATACCCAGGCAGGGCTGTTTATTTACAATTTTGTGAAAGATGATATTGTTTTTCAGACGGAAGAAAGCTTTCCGTTTCAGGCTCCGAACTTCAGAATTACAACCATGTTTACCGATTCGCAGGACAATTTGTGGATTGGCTCGATTGATCAGGGCTATGTGATAAAATACAGCTACAAAGAGCTGTTTAACAACAATTATTACCTTGTATCGACGATGAAGCGCAAATCGGTTACTTCGGCTGTTGTCGACAAAAACGATAACCTCTGGATGTCAACATCGCTGAACGGACTGTTTGTATATAACCCGTCAAGCAAAACAATAAAGAATTTCGACACAAAGCAGTTTATTTCAAGCGAACAGATTTTCAAAGCAGGAGTTTCATCCCTGTTTGTTGACGCCGACAACTATATATGGCTGCTGACCGAAATCAACGAAATAATCAAATGCAGATACGATGGTAATGACAGTTTGCACAAGGAAGCCGTATTTCAACTTCCCGCCGTAATTTTTTGCATGGTTCAGGATGACAGCGGAACAATATTTGCCGCAGGGTATGGCGGGAACATATACATGCTGCGCAAAGGAGAAACGGAATTTACGCAAAAACAGCTTTATACGGCTGCATTCGTATTTACATCAAGCATGTTTATACTATCAACGGGCGAACTGCTTGTGAGTTCGTTCAATCAAAACCTGCAGCTTATAAATACCGACACATGGGATGTAAGCGAAATAGAAATACGCAACCTTATCAGGCGTTCGCTGTTTATTCCCGAATCGCTGTTTGAGGATTCCGAAGGTAATATCTGGACAGGAACAAAAGTCAACGGACTGTTTCGATATTCGCGACAAACCGGCAAAATGGAAGAAATGCCCGGAACATCGTGCTCCGACATTTCGAGCATTAACGAAGACGGCAATAAAAATATATGGGCAGGAACACTGTACGGATTGAGCAAGTACGACATGGCTGCCGATAAATTCACCAATTATTATACCGGCGACGGTATAGGCGGAAATCAGTTCAACAGCCGCAGTTCGTGTTTAATGGCTGATGGAACTCTCGTTTTCGGAGGTACGCACGGGCTTACGCTGCTTAATTCAAAAAACAAGGCAAACAGGCGCAATATTCCTCTGCTGTTCGAAGACTTGAAAATTCACAACAGGCTTATTATTCCTGCAGAAGGCGAGTGTATAAACAAACATCTTGCATACAAGCCATCGATAAATCTCAAGTACAGCCAAAACAGCTTTTCAATTTCGTTTACGGCTCTCAATTATTCGGAATACGAGCAGGTTCGCTATTTTTACATGATGGAAGGTTTCGACAGAATATGGATAGATGCAAACAGCAATCGCGAAGCGTACTATTCGAATCTCCCATCGGGAAAGTACAGGTTCAAAGTAAAGATTACAAGCAACGACGAAACTGTCGCCGATACCGAAAATTCAATACCCGTTATCGTTTTTCCGGCTCCGTGGCAAAGCGCATGGGCATACTGCGGTTATTTTTTACTGGTATTAACAATAACAGCGACATTGACAAGAATATACCTCAAAATAAAAAAGGAAAAAGAATTTGCATTGCGCGCACAAAATGAAAAAGAACAGGAACAGCGCGTAAATAAGATGAATATGAGTTTCTTTGCAAACATTTCTCACGAGTTTCGCACTCCGCTTACAATGATTTCGGGACCCGTAACACAAATGTGCAACGATACATCCATAGATGACAAAAATAAAAAGTTGCTGTATATAATCGAGCGAAGCGTAAACCGCATGCTGAAACTTGTAAATCAGCTCCTCGACTTTAATAAAATCGAAAACGGCATGCTGAAGCTACGCGTCAATCTCACGGATATAATTTCGGTACTCGCACGGCAGATAGATATTTTCAGAATCAATGCCAACAACAAAAATATTTCGCTGGATACCTGCGGGCTGGATGATTCGTTTATAGTGTGGCTCGATGCCGACAAGTTTGATAAAATCATCGGAAATCTTATGTCAAACGCCTTAAAATTCACAAAAACCGGCGGTAACATATCGATTACATTTGATGTCATTCGGCGTGAAATAGCATCGCAAATATTTAACCTTACCGACAAAGATGTTGATAACGAATATGTAAAAATATCGGTAGCCAACACAGGCGCGGAAATACCCGAAGACAAGCTCGAAAAAATATTTGAACGCTATTTTCAGCTGGAAAATAAAAATCAGGGAATATATAACTGGGGTACCGGAATAGGCCTGTACTATACGAGATGCCTTATCGAAGTTCATCACGGATATATCAAGGCAGACAACAGAGATGACGGCAGTATTGTGTTTACCTTTATTCTTCCGGTAAACGACATTGTATATGGCAACGAAGAGCGCAGGCAAAGCAGCGACGAGCAGGATATCGCTTTTCCGCTGCTGACGGGCGAGCAGTACTATTTGAACGAAAAGGAAATTTCTTCACGGCAATACGCTTTGCTTGTGGTGGAAGATGATACGGAAATTGCTCATTACCTGAAAGTATTATTGTCGCCGTACTATAAAATCATTACCCGATTCGATGCGCCGGCAGCTTTTGAAGCAGTAAAAAACGAATCGCCGGATCTTGTTGTAAGCGACGTTGTAATGCCCGGTTCAAGCGGATACGAATTATGCAAACTGATAAAGGAAGACATACAGTCGTGCCATATTCCCGTGATACTTCTTACCGCCAAAATAACCATTGAAAATCAGGTAGAAGGACTAAATTCGGGCGCAGATGCCTATGTAACCAAGCCTTTTGACCCTAACTACCTTCTGGCGCTGATAAATTCACAGCTCAAAAACCGTGAAAACATCCGCCGAATATTAAGTAAATCGACACAAACAGATAAAATTGCAAAAAATATGCTTTCACCTCAAGACAACGCTTTTATGACCGAACTTTACGGACTTATGGAAAACGAGCTTTCAAATACCGAACTTAACATCTCGCGCATGATTAACGTGCTTAAAATCTCGCGAACCAAATTCTATTACAAAGTAAAAGGACTGACAGGCGAAAATCCAAACGTTTTTTTCAAAACATACAAGCTGAATCGCGCCGCGCAACTGTTATCCGAAGGCAAATACAAAATATCGGAAGTAGCCGACATGACAGGCTTCAGCACCCTGTCGCACTTTTCAGTGAGTTTCAAAAAGCAGTTCGGCGTATCGCCAAGCGAATATTATCCCTGATTTTAAAATGAAAATTACAAATTGTCATACAATAATTTTTGATGTATTTTGTTTATAACAAACATATTACATTCAGAAGCAAATAAAACATAAGACTAAAATGGTTTTAGAATGAATATTTTTTTTACTTTTGTCGGTTATTATTATGAAAAAAAATGAAAAACAGAACTCATAGTCATAAAAATCTTCTTGAAGAAAAAGCCACATCGTTTGATGTTGCCGATAAAATTCAAGAGTCGGGATTATATCCTTTCTTTCGACCGATAGAATCGGAACAGGATACCGTTGTAAAAATTAAAGGCAAAGATGTATTAATGTTTGGTTCGAACAGCTATCTTGGACTTACATGTCATCCCAAAGTTAAGGAAGCAGCGATTGCCGCCATAAAAAAATACGGGACAGGCTGTGCAGGATCGCGATACCTGAACGGCACACTGGATATTCATGTCGAACTTGAAGAAAAACTTGCCGTGTTTTTAGGCAAGGAAGCTGCAATAGTTTACAGCACCGGCTTTCAATCAAATCAGGGCGTGATACCTACCGTTATCGGACGCAACGACTATATAATTCTCGATGAGTTGGATCACGCTTCGATAATAGAAGGAGCAAGACTTGCCTTCGGGAAAACATTCAAGTTTCGCCATAATGACATGGAATCGCTCGAAAACGTGTTGAAGCGCTGCGAATCCAACAGTATCAAGTTCATTGTTGTTGATGGCGTTTTCAGCATGGAAGGCGATATTACCAATCTTCCCGAAATTGTTAAACTTGCCGAAAAATACACAGCCAACATTATGGTTGATGATGCTCACGGCTTGGGCGTGATAGGCAAAAACGGAGCAGGCACGGCATCGCACTACGGGCTGACCGATAAAGTCGATATAATAATGGGAACATTCAGCAAGTCGTTTGCATCGCTCGGCGGAGTAGTTGCCGGCAGTGAACGGATAATCAATTTCATAAAACATACTTCGCGTTCGCTGATATTCAGCGCAAGCATGACGCCCGCTTCGGTAGCCGCCGTACTTGCCTCTCTCGAAATAATGCAAACCGAACCCGAACGCATGGAACATCTTATGAACATGACGCGATATTCAATAAAGACATTCCGCGATTTCGGATTTGACATAGGACATCCCGAAACGCCGATCATTCCGATACTTATCCGCGATAACGTAAAAACGTTCATGTGCACAAAACTGCTGATGAGCGAAGGCGTATTCGTAAATCCCGTTGTTTCGCCCGCCGTTGCCGAAGACATGACAATGATTCGCTTTTCGCTTATGGCAACACACACGAAAGAACAGATAGACTTCGCAATAGATAAAATAGTGAAAGTGGCTAAACAGCTCGAAATCATTTGATTTCACCAATAGGAACAAATATGAAAAGAAATTTTATATACACGATTATTTTTGCTTTGCTTTCCGTTTTTTGTACAAAACAAATTGCGGCTCAAGGCAATGTCGGCTCTGTTGCTCCCGATTTTACGCTGAAAGCCTTAGACGGACGTGAAATTACTTTATCAAAATTCAAAGGAAAATACGTTTTGATTGACTTTTGGGGTTCGTGGTGCGGACCGTGCCGAAAGTCAAACCCCATGATGGTTGGGTTGCATAATCAGTTGAAAACGAAAAATGCCGATATGGAATTTATAAGCATTGCCGTAAACGAAAGAAACGACGAAATTTGGAAAAAAGCAATCAAAGACGACAAACTTACATGGACGCAATTGAAAATCGACAGAAATGTCGGGCTTACATATAATGTTACCGGCGTTCCTACATGTATTCTGGTTTCGCCCGAAGGGAAAATACTGTACCGCGAACATCCCGTAAGTCTTATTCCCAAAATAAGAAAATTGTTTGCAATTGAATAATATGTTTAAACAATGCTTAATTTATCAATAAACTAATAAAACGCTTAATATGACCAATAAATTTTTGTGCCTGTTGCTGTTATGCATGTCTTTTTTTGCGTGTAAACATGAAAAGCAAAACGTAATAAACGGTAAAATAGAAGGTTTGGAAATCGGCGACCGTATAATATTGTCAATCGAAGATGCCGATGGTTCAAAATGGACAGCAACCGATTCGGCGGCTGTTGAAAAAGTCGGCGAGTTTACGCTCAAAACAGAAGTAAGCGACTCTTATGTTCAGCTTACTCATCTTAAACCCGACGAAAAATTCAAACCCGAACACACACAAGGTCCCAGATGCTTTTTGGAATCTTACGCCGATTTAAGTATAACAGGCAATTCAACCGATTGGCGTTTTATCAAAAAGGCGGGAGGTTTATATGACCATTCTGATATGCAGGAAATGAATCGCATTACCGATAGCGTGCTGAATATTCAAAAGGAAGGACTTAAAATGCTTGACAAATCTCGCGAAACGAATGATACCGTATTGCAAAAAACAGCAATAGACTTAATTAATAAAGCAAACGGCATAGCCGAAAGTATTCGCAGCTTGGAAAACGTATTTGTAAAAAACAATCCCGACATGGCTTATTCGGCAGCATTGCTTCGTTACGACTACGATTTAATGAAAATTTTTGATGAATACGAAAAAGCGTTTTATGCGCTTTCGGAACGAGTACAACATTCTCCTGCAGGAATATTAGTGAAAAATTACATTTCAAGTATACGTTCGTCGGAAGTAGGCGCAACTGCTCCGGATTTTACGCTGCAAGCCTTAGATGGACAGAAAATTACTTTATCGGATTTCAAAGGAAAATACGTTTTAATTGACTTTTGGGGTTCGTGGTGCGGACCATGCCGACAGTCAAGTCCATTGCTTGTCGAACTGTACGGCGATTTGAAAAAAAATAATGTCAATATGGAATTTATAGGTATAGCATGCAACGAGCAAAATGATGAAAACTGGATAAAAGCAATAGAAGATGACAAGCTTTCATGGATACACCTAAATGATTCTCATTCGGAGAAAGGCAAGTCAATTGGAAAACAGTATGCGATTCTCGGTGTTCCCGCGAACGTATTAATATCGCCCGAAGGGAAAATACTGTATCGCGAACATCCCGTAAACATTATTCCTAAAATAAAAGAAATGTTTGAACTGTAAAGGATACAACCCCGTAAACCAATAAAACTACATAATGTACGAACATTTGACAATAAAAAAAATATCGGGGAAAAAAGAATTAAAAAAATTCATTCTTTTTCCTTTCAAATTATACAAAAACAATAAATACTGGGTTCCTCCGTTAATATCAGACGAAATAAAAACACTTACCGCAGCAAATCCCGCACACGACTTTTGCAGCGTGGAAATGTGGCTCGCATATAAAAATAATGAAATTGTCGGGCGCATCGCAGGAATCATAAATAACCGAGCAAACGAAACATGGAGCAAGAAAGATGTGCGCTTCGGCTGGCTGGATTTTATTGATGATATTGAAGTGTCGCGACTGCTTGTCGAAACCGTTATAAGCTGGGGAAAAAACAACGGAATGACCGGCATTAGCGGGCCTCTCGGATTTACCGATATGGACTGTGAGGGAATGTTGATAGAAGGTTTCGACCGAATTTCTACAATGTCAACAATCTACAATTATCCGTACTATTCGCACCATTTGGAAGCATTAGGTTTTGAAAAAGCAGCCGACTGGGTTGAATATAAAATATTTATTCCCGAATCTATTCCCGAAAAGCATAAACGGGTAACGCAAATTGTTCAAAGCAGATTCGATTTGAAAATAAAAAAATATACCGATAGCAAAAAGCTTGTTTCAGATTACGGTCAGGCAATTTTCGATCTTGTAAACGAAGCATACGCGCCGCTTTACGGATTTGTCCCTCTAACCCAGAAACAAATAAACTGTTACATCAAAACGTATCTTCCGATGCTAAACCTGAAAATGATAACATTGATAACCGATGCTGCTGAAAATCTTTTGGGAGTCGGCATTTCGATACCATCGCTGGCAAAGGCATTACAAAAATCAAAAGGACGACTGTTTCCGTTTGGCTGGTATCATTTGCTGAAAGCATTACGATGTAAAAATAACAAAGTGCTTGATTTGCTCATTGTTGCAATAAAACCCGAATATCAGAATAAAGGTGTAAATGCCTTGCTTTTTTCTGATTTGATTCCCGTATATCAACAACTCGGTTTTGAATACGCCGAAAGTAATCCCGAACTCGAAATAAACGAAAAAATACAAAGCCAGTGGGAATATTTTGAAACGCAGCAGCACAAGCGCAGACGCGCTTTCACAAAGGAAATTTAACAGGTTCGTTATTAAGTGATAATTTAAGGCGACTGTTCAGTCGTTCCTTAAAAAGTAGAAATTCACAGTAAAACTTGCTTTGACAGTGCTGAATAATTTAGCGGAGGCATTTTTTGCATTATTCAAACATTTTAACGTTTGTCACAGATTACAAATTCGCGCCGCAAGGTTTACGACCCACCCACGATAGAATTAATTGCTAAAACATTTAAACAAATACAAGACAATGAAGCAAAATAAAATAATAGTAGCTGTTCATGCCGACGATAAAACCCGCTCCGAAATGCTGCAACGTATCATTTTCAAACTCGGTTTTGCCCGCACTCTTTCCGATGCTTCTAAAATTATCCGTGCAAGTGTACATGATATCGACCTCAACGATGCCTATTTTGTTATTGCCGGTAATTACAGTTTCCGCGCTTCTGCAAGTACTGACGCTGATATATCCCGCAAGTGAATCAAAGCGCATTATGACCGCATAAAGCATCACAACTAAATGATTCCAGGCATCGAACGACTTGACGTAGCGCTCCCCGCCGTTTTCGCGGCTGAACTGTAAAACTTTTTCCCTGTTAAACCATTTTATTACTTGATTTAACATCGGCTGTCCGATAAAATGTGTACTTTTGCTCATTGGTTTATTTTTTTAGCTCGATAACGCAAAATTAACCAAAAAAGGGCTGATTTCTAAAAGATAGAAATCAGCCCTCATTTTGTTGCCCTCAAAAAAGTTTTACCGGACAGTAATAATTTAAATAGTAAATCATTAAATTTTTAGGTGGTGTTCTCCAAAGTATGCTAATTTAGACAAAGCCAAAATTGATGTAAAAGAAAGCGAGATTGAAAGCTTTGAAATGATTGATCAATTTCTTGGAGAAACAGCAAGTTTTACGGA